>JAQBNQ010000027.1 GCA_028288545.1 Bacteroidota bacterium | reverse complement strand
TAATAAACCTGATCCCTTTAGCCGCACTGGCCTCAATACTGGTAGTAAACGGGTTTAAGTTGACCAGGCCTAAATTATATAAAGGGGCCATAAAACTAGGGTGGAATCAGTTTCTGCCATTTATCATTACCATTCTCGTTATCCTGTTTACGGATCTGTTGATTGGAGTTAGCATCGGTTTGCTGCTTTCAATATTCTTTATCATCCGTAATAATTACAAGGCTGACTATGACGTAAAGAAAGAAATCCACCTGGGGATTACTACCTACACTATCAACCTTCACACTAATGTTACTTTTTTGGACAAATCGAAAATCAAAGAATTGTTGAATGGAATACCGGATTACTCGGCCATAGTTATTGACGGTTCATTTTCCCAACATATCGACCACGATGTACTGGAGGCATTAAGCGAGTTTTGCGAAAATGCAAAGCGCAAAGGCATAGAGGTTGTAATGAAGAATGTTCAACGGGTAAGTTTAACGGATATACATTGATAGTGGACCGTAATCTTTTCATTATTTTTGAACCATGAATTTTATAATCAAACTTGTGCTAAATGCAATTGCCGTGGTTATAACCGGGGCCTTGCTAAAAAGTGGAATACATCTTGAGAATTTTTGGTACGCTATTCTGTTGGCTGCGGTATTATCCATTCTCAACTCATCAGTTAAGCCGGTACTTATATTTTTGACAATTCCTGCCACACTGATTAGTTTGGGCTTGTTTCTGCTGGTAATTAATGCCTTTATTATTGAAATAGCAGCCTGGATATTGGAAGACGGATTTAAGGTGGACAGCTTTTGGTGGGCCCTGCTATTCAGCATCGTGCTTTCGCTTATAAACAGTATTTTGGAAAGGTTAACAATTAAATCCAAACCTCCACGGGATAATAATACTATGAAGGTTTTTGATAAGGATGGCAACCAAATAGCTTAGAAACGCTGTTTTTGTAAACAATTGCCTAATTGCAGATAAGACCGTGGGTGTTCTTAAAATGCATTCCACCCGCATCGCTTCCGCAAGCCAAAGAATCAAGAGCATCGTTGCTTAACAGAACGCTATCCACCTCCATAAAGTACCGGCTTGAAAAAAGGCCTTCGCCTCCGTTAACGTTGGTGTATGGTGGCAATGCATTGCTACTGGCTAAACCGCTTTGTGCCTGTTGAGAATTGATGAAGTTGGTCAATTCATTACCACCGGCAGCAAACTTAAATTGCAGGCCTTTGAGGATATTAAAGGTGCGGTAAACATCAACCGGCGCCGAAATATGGGAGGCCATATATTTCACAATGCCATCTTCGGTTAATTCGGTTGATCCAAACCCTGCAGCAGTAGCAATTTCGTATGAGCGGAAAAAAGGTATGTCAATAAAGGTGTCCCTGAAAACCGTATTATCAATACTGCGGAATTCGGTGTAATAGAACCTTACTGTAAGGTCATATACTCCTGCATTGGCAGCAGTTTGCCATCTTACTTTAAAAGGGCTAACGTTTGATAAGTCAATTTTTTGGCTGGGGAATGGAGCATAAACAGCAAATGCCGGAACTAAAGAAGTAGTTGCAGTAACGCTTTTACCGCTGGTAGTGTTCAGCACCGTTAGCTTATATGTTTTGCTGGAATCGAGGTTGCCATTAAAGGTGTAAAGGTAATTAGCGGTGTTGGCAAATATGCCTGTGTCTTTAGGCAGACCTATCAGGTTACCGTCAACACGGGTAAGGTTAAAACTATCTCCGGTGTTGCTTACCAGTTTTACTTTAAGTACATCGGGATAATAAATAGAATCAATGTTTCCGGCGCCAATGTAAGCGCTGCCTTTAAGCAGGTAGCCTTTTTCAATACGTATGTAATGAGGGTTATCCTGTTGATCGAGTAAGGCGTAAACCACCGGCAACTCAACATAGTTTGGCGAAGTGATATCTAACTTCTGTTTGCAACCCGCTAAAACGGTAACAATTAATATAGCTAAAACCGAAAATCTGAATTTCATAGGAGTGGCAAAAGTATTAGAATTATTGAGAAAATTGTAGGGGCAGAGTTCACCCCTGCCCTTTGGGTTTTGGTGGCATTTGTGCAAAGGGCAACCGCGAGGGTTGCCCCTGCAATTCCGTATACGGCCGGGTTAATCTTTCCTAAATATACGCTGTATCATCAACCCCTTGCCCTTACAGCGGTTGGGGACAAGTGCTTTATATATCTTTGCGCTCCATGAACACCAAACTCGTTAACGTAATTATTGCCGGAATTACTATTGCCCTGATCGGGCTGATGTACATTCAGATCAAATGGATAAAGCAAAACTATGCTGTGCAAGAGGAACGTTTTGACCAGGAAGTGTACTCCTCCCTTGCAAACGTTGAGCAAGGCATCGAAAGAAATGAAGCCATCGCTTATTTTTCAAGCACCGGGCTTACCGATGTGGGAAGAACCATTAGTAAGGTATACGATACAGTTCAAAGCATCAAAACTTTTCACCCCAAGTTTAACATGGTCGATTCGGTGGGTCAACATGCCATGAAATTTGGTTTTAGTGATACCAGCGGCCGGTTTGTTTCCAAGTTTATAGGCAGCATTACCTATTTACAGGCACAAAAATTAAAAGAAATTAAGCCGGACCGGGATATCCCCAAAAATGATATTGATCGCGAGCGTCATATTATAGAATCGCAGTTTAAAAAGTACAACCACCTGTTCCAGGATCTTGCCATGCAATTTATGCTGGACGATAAGTGCCTTAAAGACCGAATCAGCGGTGACCAGGTGGAGAAACTGGTAGCAGAGGAATTTAAAAAAGAAGGTATTAATACCCCCTTTCAATATGCCATATTCGACAATTATAACGATGGTATGTTGTATGGAAACCTGCAGGTAAAGAAAGAGGAAGCCTTATCAACGCCTTTTTATTACATCAAATTATTCCCCAACGATTTGTACGAAAACTCCGGTACACTTATCATTGGGTTTCCTCAAAAACAGAATTATATTTTTAAGTCCATGTGGCTGATGTTGTCGGCTACCATAGCTTTTGTGCTGATTATCCTGGCTTCTTTCGGAGGATCGTTTTACATCATCTATCGCCAAAAAAAGCTGGATGACCTGAAAACGGATTTTATCAATAACATGACGCACGAGTTTAAAACCCCGGTGGCTACCATATCACTGGCCAGCCAGATGCTTAAAAACGAAAAAATAATAACCAATCCAGAGAAGATTCTTAGGTACTCCAATGTAATTGACGAAGAAAATAAGCGCCTCAGTGGGCATATTGAAAACGTTTTACAGGCAGCCCGCCTGGATCGCGGAGAGTTTAAATTGAAAAAGGAAGAGGTAAACATTAATAAACGCCTGAACGATATTGCGGATTCCCTGGAATTAAGAATACAGAACGAGCAAGGGGAACTTATTAAACATTTGGATGCCGAAAGGCCCATTGTAATTGGTGATGTGGCCTTGCTCACTCACGCCTTTTACAACGTTTTTGATAATGCTATAAAGTACAAAAAGGACGAACACCTGAAGATTACCGTAACTACAAAAAGTACCTCTAAGGGAGTTATAGTAAGTATAGAAGATTCGGGGATTGGTATATCAAAGGAGGACCAGAAGAAGATATTTGAAAAATTCTACCGTGTTCCTACCGGAAACATCCATAATGTAAAAGGGTTTGGTCTTGGTTTATCGTATGTAAAGGTTATCCTTAACATGCACGGGGGCGATATAAAGGTTGATAGTGAGCCGGGTAGGGGCAGCCGGTTTGATATTTTTATACCTTTTACAACTGTTAATAAATGATAAGTGTTTGGCAGGGCTTTAAACCAACCTTAGCTTTGAATAGTTAAATAAGCAGAAAAAATCCTAAAAACCCCGTCCCCTATGTCAGCAAAGAAAAAAGTGCTTTTAGTTGAAGATGATACCAACCTCGGTAACCTGTTACAGGATTCGCTGGAGATTAAGAATTACGATGTGGTGTTAAAGCGTAATGGCGAAGATGCTTTTAATGATTTTAAAGTGAACAAGTACGATATGTGCATCCTGGATGTGATGATGCCAAAGAAGGACGGATTTACACTCGCTAAGGATATAAGAAGAATGAACGCTAATGTGCCTATCATTTTTTTAACTGCCAAAGCACTGAAGGAAGATACCATTGAAGGGCTTAAGCTTGGGGCCGATGATTATATCACCAAGCCTTTTAGCATGGAAGAACTTACCCTGCGCATGGAAAACATCTTTAAGAGATTGCCAAAGGCAGAAGTAAGCAACCAAAACCAGTTTAAGATCGGTCGTTTCGATTTTGATAATACACATCGCGTATTGAAGATTGGCGATAACGAAGTAAAGCTGACTACCAAAGAATCGGAGCTGTTAAAGATGCTGGCTGTTTATTCCGATAGAATACTTGAACGCGAAGTAGCGCTGAATGCCGTTTGGGGTACTGATTCATACTTTGCAGGTAGAAGTATGGACGTGTACATTGCAAAGCTGCGTAAGTATCTGAAAGAAGACACAAACGTTGAAATACTAAACATCCACGGTACCGGCTTTAAGCTGATCATTAAAAAGTAATTTCCCTCGTTCAGCAATTACTTTGAACTGCCGTTCAAGTGTTAAATCAATTTTATAATCCGGGTTTTAATTCCGAGATTCACATCATGCCATCCAAGCATTCGTATAACCTCCCTGGATGGCGAGGAAAATATTTCCCATATTCGTCTTTTGGGTGATTTAAAAAGCTAAAATCCCGACTATATTATGCTTATTAAAATTTTGCTTGGCACACTCCTTTTTGTGGGCGCCGTTTTTTTGCTTCTGTACATGATGATATTTGTAAGGTGGAAGAAGCGCAAGAAATTCGATTTTGACCAGGAAACTGAAGATAAGAGAGCTGAAAACTATCCGCCACCGTACCCCAATGGTTGGTTCAATTTGTGTAGCGCCCGCGATGTTAAGAAAGGAAAAGTTATTGAGGTGGAAGCACTGGGGCAAAAATTTGCTGTGTTTAGAGGAGAGGATGGAAAGGTAGGAGTCCTTGACGTTTACTGCCCGCACCTGAACGCGAACCTTGCCGAAGGCTGCGTAAAAGGAAATAATGTGGTTTGTCCGTTTCATGGTTGGGAGTTTAATAAAGAGGGCAAGTGCGCTAAAATCCCTTATTCCGATACTGTTCCTAAAACGGCTAAAACCAAAGCCTGGGAAGTAAAGGAAAACTGGGGCCTAATTCTGATATGGTACCACAGCGAAAACCAAGTCCCAACATGGCACACTGACGGGCATTTTGAAGAAATAAAGAACTATAAATTTCACAGCAAGTCAAGCGATATACTTCGCATCCACCTGCAGGACTTTGCCGAGAATGGCGCTGACTATGCGCATTTTGGTGTAGTACATAATATCTTAACTATTCCATTCGCCCATCATTTTATAAATGTAAATCACATCTGCAATATCGAATTTGGTGAGGGCGATAAAAGCCACATGGCCTACTTTACAGATATTGCCGAACTGGCTAAAAAGTCAACCAACCAGAAAATTGAACACGCTGGTGGAAAAGCAACCGTTACATTCTTCGGACCGGGTTTTCTGATTTTTGAATTCACAACTATCATTGGTTGTCTTACTTTAATAAAAACCTTTACCCCGCTTGGTAAACTGAAGGTTAGAATGGAGGATCACGTTTATGCACCCAAAGGCACCTTTGGCCTGGCAATTAAATATATCCTTGGTGAGGCATCGGCTCAATTTCACGACGACATAAGTATTTGGGAGAAAAAGAATTTTGCTGCTAAACCACTACTTGTAAAAGAAGATGGCCCCATCATGCAAATGCGGGCCTGGTACAGCCAGTTTTATACAGAGAATAGCAGGATGGCTTGAGAATTTCGGAATTCGGAATGAACAGCCACTCTGGTATATCCGGAATTGTAATTGTATTTTTATTGGCTTTAATTTTGCTTTTAAGAGTTAAAGCTAATTTTTGAAATGAATACAATACTTGCAGGAAAAGTACTTTGGAGTTACGATTATGAATTATTAGAAAGAGATACGTCTAATGATTTTTCCTTTCATTTTGGGATTCCTTTTCACAAACATGCAGGAGAAATTG
>JAQBNQ010000024.1 GCA_028288545.1 Bacteroidota bacterium | reverse complement strand
TGCCCTCCGAAGTATCAAAAGGCAGAGCAATGCCAAATACCCTGGCTAGTACTCTTATTACGTTGCCGTCTACCACCGCTTTCTTCTCGGCAAAGGCAAAAGAGGCAATGGCAGAAGCGGTGTATTCGCCCACCCCCTTCAGGGTTTTAAGTTCCTCAAAAGTGCCGGGGAATTGGCCTTTATAATTTTGATGTACGTTTTTGGCAGTTTGGTGCAGATTGCGGGCCCTAGAGTAGTAACCCAGTCCCTGCCAAAGCCTCATTACCTCATCTTCTTTGGCCAGGGCGAGGTGCTTAACGGTGGGGTATTTTTCCTTAAAAGCCACAAAATAAGGCAGGCCCTGCTCCACCCTTGTTTGTTGCAAAATTATCTCGGATAGCCATATAAAATAGGGGTTCTTTTCCCCCTTCCAGGGCATTTGTCGGGTATTCATTTCCCTGTTCCACCTTAGCAAAAGGGTAGTAAATTGCCTTTGGCTGTCAATCATTTATAAACAATTTTATTAAGCAAGTTGTTATATACTCAGAAAAAATCTGTATTTTAATTTTGAAAATAAGAAACCACAAATGGCAGGCTTTTTGTTTTCAGTTTATTTTACATTTTTACTTAAACATTTGTCACCCACGAATTTTTTGTTAAACCGTTAAACACTGTCCCATGAGAAAAGCAGATATCGTAACAAAAGTAGCAGACCTTACCGGAGTTCCTAAAGTAGATGTGCTGGTAACCCTTGAAGCATTTTTCAGAGAAATCAAGAACTCAGTAAAGAACGGCGAGAACGTTTATGTACGGGGCTTTGGAAGTTTTATTGCTAAAAAAAGAGCTCAGAAAATTGGCCGTATCATTAAACGAAATGAGGCAATTGTCATTCCCGAGCATTATATACCGGCCTTTAAACCAGCGAAAACCTTTGTAGACTCAGTGAAAAAGGGCCGCGCAGGGGCAATTGCAATTGAAAAGAAATAATTTACGCTAAAACAATTTTTCCGAATAGGTTTGCAGGCTATCTGTAAACCTATTTTTTTGTAATCATGAGAAGAAATCAAATCATAGTAGTAGGCTTTTGTGCGGTTTTGTTAGTGGGATTGTACTTTTTTGGAAAAACAAATAAACCCAAAGACGAGAGCAAAGCCCCAGTTGCGGATGGTGGACATATGCCACAGGGACAAGCCCAGGAAGCTCCTGAAGCCCTGAACATAGAAGCGTATATCAGCGATGTGAACTTAAAAGTAACCGATACTCTTATTAAAAAGAATATCGAAAAATTTTCCCAAAGCAGGTCGTACCGGGAGCTCATCCAACAATACCAAAAACTGGACAAACCCCTCGCAATTGCCTATTATTCCATAAAACTGGCCGAAACCGAGCATAAGGCCGATGCTTTTGTAGGCGCCGGCGATTATAATTCCATGCTTTTGCAAACTGCCCCCGATGAAAAGGCCCGTAAGTACTTAAGCACAAACGCCATTGATTGTTACAGAAAGGCCCTGGATATGGATACCTCTAACACTGAAAACCGCATCCGCCTTGCAGGAGCTTATATGGCCGATGGCGCCCAGCCCATGCAGGGGGTGGGTATATTATTGGATATAGTACGCAAGGATTCCAATAATGTAGACGCTCAGTTGATGCTGGGCAAGTTCGGTCTAATTTCAGGCCAAATAGATAAAGCCATTGCCCGTTTCGAAAAAATTCTATATTTGCAGCCTCAAAATTCGGAGGCTCTGTTTATGTTGGCCCAGGCTTACACTAACAAAGGCGAAAAGAAGAAGGCGCTTGAACTGCTTGAAAAATGCAAGAAAACAGTAAAAGATCCTGAAGCTAAAAAGGAGATAGAGAGAACAATTGAAAATATTAAAAAGTAGCGGTAACGCTGCCATATCATTTAACTAAAAACAGTACCATGCCTTGCGGAAAAAAGAGAAAAAGACATAAGATAGCTACTCACAAGCGTAAAAAAAGATTGAGAAAAAACCGTCATAAGAAGAAGTAATTTCTGATGTTGGCCGGTGGGTGAATTCACACATCCACCGGGCATAGTCTGCCTCCGGCAGACGGGGTATTCACACCTTTCCTTTCCTTTACATCGGGCCTTCCTTAAAGATTTCTAACTGTACTCTAAGTTGGGTACTAAAATTATTTACATTGAACAAGGAACTAATTATCAATTCAAGCGTTGCGGGGATTGATATCGCTTTGCTTGAAGATAAGCACCTGAGTGAACTACACCAGGAGCGGTTTAATAATCAATTTACCGTAGGCGATATCTATTTAGGCAAGATCAAAAAAGTAATGCCCGGTTTAAATGCCGCATTTATAGATGTTGCGCACGAGAAGGATGCCTTTTTACATTACACCGATCTTAGCCCCGACATCCGCTCACTCATGAAGTTTACCGGCCAATGCATTGCCGGCAATGTCACTCCCGAGCAAATGCTCAGCAACTTTGATATGCAACCGGAGATAGTTAAAACCGGAAATATTAAAGAAGTACTTCAAAACAAAAACAATCTATTAGTCCAGATACTAAAGGAACCCATCTCTACCAAAGGTCCCCGGCTTACCTGCGAGATTTCTTTGGCGGGCCGTTTCCTGGTGCTTACGCCATTTAATGATTCGGTAGGTGTTTCGAAAAAAATAGATTCGGCTGAAGAGAGAAAACGCCTGAAGGTTTTGGTTGAAAGTTTAAAGCCCAAAAACTTTGGCGTAATAGTAAGAACCGTTGCTGCAGGAAAAAACGCAGCCGTGCTGCACGAAGATTTACTAATGCTGCAGGAAAAATGGCAGCACATGATGGCGAATCTTAAAGGCGCCATGCCGGTTACCAAAGTATTAAGCGAGTTAAATAAAACCACCGGTATTTTGCGCGATCTCCTTTCGCCGCAATTCAATAAAATAGTTACCAATGATGTAAAACTGGCTAAA
>JAQBNQ010000003.1 GCA_028288545.1 Bacteroidota bacterium | reverse complement strand
TAATAAAGGTTCAGCAGACACCGATAGCACCAGTATTTAGTGGAATAAGCATTTTGGCATATGATTTCGTTTTTTGTTATCTTCGAAAACAAAAGTTTCAGAATATGGTTGAGCAAGACTCTTTCAAATTTTTGATTGAATCTCACGCTTTCGGGGTTTGCGAAAAACTTGGCGAAAAGCTGGGGATGCCTGTTAAAAATATCCGTCTTTTTTTCATCTACGCCAGTTGCATGACCATTGGCTCGCCCATTATCATCTACATGATACTCGCCTTTTGGATAAAAATGAAAGACTACGTTAACGGAAAGCGAAACCCGGTTTGGGATTTTTAATTTTATCATACTATTAATTTGCCGTTAAAAGTTAATTTGCAGCCTGTAAAAACGGAGTTTCAAAACCAAGGTCCGCACAAAAACAGGTTAAGATATGATTGACTTTTTAGTAGTAATTATAGCGCTCTGCCTCATCTTTGATTTCATCAACGGCTTTCACGATTCAGCAAATTCTATTGCCACCATTGTTTCCACGCGGGTACTTACGCCATTTCAGGCAGTATTGTGGGCCGCATTTTTCAATTTCATTGCTTTTAAAATTCTACCGGCGCATAAAGTGGCTGCTACAGTGGGTGGTATAGGTAAGCCCGAAATTGTAACACTAACAGTATTGGCCGGTGGCCTGGCCGGTGCTATTATCTGGAACCTCATTACCTGGTGGAAAGGGATTCCAACAAGTTCTTCTCATGCTTTAATGGGGGGATTTGCCGGAGCGGCTATTGCCAAAGGCGGTATTGCCGCAATTAACATGGACAAAATATCTACTACTCTGTTGTTTATTCCATTGGCTCCGATACTTGGTATGGTCATGGCATTTGCTATCTCTATCCTTGTAATTAATATTTGCAAGAATATGGCCTACTCTAAAGTAGACAAGTATTTCCGCGGGCTGCAACTGATATCCTCTGCGCTGTACTCCATAGGTCATGGTTCTAACGATGCCCAAAAGTCAATGGGTCTTGTATGGATAGCTTTAATAGTTACGCATCATGCCGGTCCCAATAACGAATTGCCAACCTGGGTGGCTGTTTCGTGTTTTTCTGCAATGGGCTTAGGTACTTTGTTGGGCGGCTGGAGGATAGTAAAGACCATGGGGCAAAAAATTACCAAACTCCGACCATTCGAAGGCTTTTGTGCTGAGAGTGCAGGAGCGGCAACTCTTTTTGGTACAGCCGCTTTAGGTATACCGGTTTCAACTACACATACAATAACCGGTTCTATTATGGGCGCGGGACTAACCAAAGGTTTAAATGCCGTTAAATGGGGTGTAGCCGGTAGTATTGTAATTGCCTGGATACTTACCATCCCCGCTTCGGCTATAATGGGGGCGGCGTTCTATTTTATACTTAGCTATTTTATTGGCGGCTAGTTTTAACTGGCTTTTTTAAGTACCAGGTTTTCATAGTTCGCTATCTTGGTTTTTAACCTCTTGTACTCTTCAAAAACCAATGAGTAATTCAGTTTTTCAAACATTTCCATATTCTCGGCATTAATCGGAATATCCGTCGCCATTAAAAACGGAAGATCAACTTTCATAATTGCGCAAAAACGCTGCAGTGTCTCAAGTTTAGCATTATCCGACTTGGTTTCGAGCCAACTATAGGCTTGTTGGGTAATGTTCATTTCGTGGGCCACAGAGATTTGCTTAAACCCGCGGTATTCGCGAATTTTTTTGATTCGTTCGGCTAGTAGCATAGGTTTTGTGGGTTTAAATCCATTATGTGGGGGCCTACTTTAGCACAAGGTATGTTTTTCAACAGGTAAAGACGTGGCTATGCTTCTCAAAATACACAGTTGATCCTGTTAGTTGTATGCTTTTTTGTACTGGTGTTGCTGTGGTGTAGGTGGTGGATTGGGAAGGCAGGTACATAAAAAAACTTCCGGTGCTTTATAAGTACCGGAAGTTTAAAGTAAAGAGAGTATTTAGTCTATTAAGTTGTTTTTCTTAAAATCAGATCTTCGTAGGTTTCTATACGGCTTTTCAGCTTTTTATATTCCTCAAATACTACCGAATAATTTAGTTTTTCAAACATTTCCATGTTCTCATTATTCACGGGTATGTCGGTTGCCATTAAAAATGGAAGATCAACTTTCATTACGTCACAAAACCTTTTAAGGGTTTCAACTTTTATATTGCCGGATTTGGTTTCCAGCCAACTATAGGCCTGTTGGGTAATGTTCATTTCAGAGGCTACAGCTACTTGTTTTAAACCGCGGTACTCTCGAATTTTTCTAATACGTTCAGATAATGACATAGGTGGTTGTATTTAGTGTTAACTATAGGTTCTGTTTTGTAAATAATGTTTTTAAGCTACCCTTATTATCATCTTTAGGTTGTTAAACCCATTCGATAACAATGTATAGACTGATATACGGTTAAGCCAAAGTTATGTTACACCTTTGCAGTAAAATAGCCGGAAAAGTGATTGATTTATTGAGAAAGAAGGTGTTGGACATAAAAAAGCCCCTCATTAAGAGGGGCTTTTGGCATAAAAGGACCGAGGGGAAGCCAATGAACTCCCGGCTATAATATGTCCTCTGTATGCCGGCTGCCCGAAGGCAGGCTTTGCTGACATCTGCTTTGGGAAACAACAGAGGGACAGCAGGTAAAACCTGCCGCCCTTGTTGCTTTGTTCACCCATGAACAACCCATAAAAGATTTGATACTAGCTATCATTTTTTTAATAAAATTTTAAGGAAAGGATAAGGCGCACCGGCACTTACCTAATAACCGGAATGAATTCCGGTACAATAAAAGATACTCAAATAAGGAATACGCCCAAAACCCTGTACAGCTTAAAAGTGTCGTCTGCCAGGTGAGAAATATCAATATGGGCGCGGTAGGTCTTTATTGTACCTACAAAAGGGTGTTGTATAATTTCCGAAAACGTAGGGCTGATAATTGCCGCAGTGTTAAATGAAGGGACTTCGGAACTTGCTTGTTTTAAAAGGATGGAGCAATAAGAAACAGCCGGGTGGTTAATAGCATGAGCTTTCTTATCGTGATTGATGAATAGCGGCTTAAAATTTTTGTTTTGAGTTTGTGTAGGTGCAGCCATTAAAGCCTGGAAGAAAATCAAATGCAAAGCATATACGCCCAGCAGCAATAGCGACTTGCGCAAAGACCTGGATAATGAATATGAATTGTTGGCTTTCATCTTGTAACTCGACTACGAAGGTATAAAATGTTTGAATTAGTTTTCAAACTAACCCCATATTTTTGTCGCTATTTAATGTCAACGCCCTCTTTTAACTCATTATTAGGATTTTTTAATACTATTTCTTCACCATTAAACTTACCAAATACCTCCGTTTTGCCATTATTGCTTATTCCTTCCTTTATATTAATAAACCTGGTTTTGCCATTTAATACCGTTACTACGTACTTTCTTTCTGTTGATGTAAGTATGGCGGAAGCCGGAACCAGGTAGGATTGAACATCCGACTTTACCTTAAGGTCAGTTTCAACATACATACCCGGTTTAAAAGTATTATCGCTATTAGGTACATCGGCTTCAATGGCCTCACTGCGGTATTCATCATATAAAGAGTTGGATGACCTCGAAATTTTAGCGGTAAACGTTTTGTCCGGGTAGGATTCCGTTGAAAAGGCAAGTCCATTGTCTTTTGGGTCAACTTTTTGGGCGTATTCTTCAGGGATAAAAACTTCAAGACGCAGTTTTCGGTTGTCCTGTAACACAAGTAAAGGTTTGTTGTCCATCTTAAAGTTAGGCCCTGTTAAAGTTCCGGGGTGAACATTACGTTCTGTAATTATCCCATCAAAAGGAGCTTTTACCACCAGGTAATCTTTTAAAGTTTGAACCGCACTAACATTTGCCTCTTCTGAACGGTAAAATGCACTATCGGCCTGAAATTTTGAGCGGGCATTAACAAGGTCCAACTCCGAAACAGCTCCATTGGTTTTAGACGCGGCATTAAGTCTGTGGTACCTGTCCCCGCTGGCATTGATAGCCTCTTGCGCCTGTATCAGTTTTGCTTGCGCTGCCTGTAATTGCTGATCAAGTTCGGGTGCCTCAAGAGTCATTAATACCTGGCCCTCGTGCACTATACTCCCCCTGTCAACTAACATGGTTTTTACAAAGCCATTAACCTTGGGGTAAATATCCACCTTCTCAAAAGGCTTTAGCTGGCCCGGTAATTTAATAACGGAACTTAAATTGCCCTTTTCAATTTTTACGGTTTCCATATTGGTAACCGCCACTTTTTCGGCCAGGTCTACCGGTTTGTTTTGGCTGCATCCGGTAAGGAAAAGTATGACTGCTATGCTGATTATATTTTTCATGTTTTCGTTTGATATTTTATTCAGGTAATAATGATGTGGTTTCAAATGATGCGTTTCCTCTAACCCACGCA
>JAQBNQ010000618.1 GCA_028288545.1 Bacteroidota bacterium | reverse complement strand
ACAGGTTTATCTGTTTTCCGTTTACCTGTTCTACCGGGCACTCGCCACACCCTGCAAATGTGGCCGGCATAGTTTTCATTACATGGCGCCATAAATCCTGAGTTACTTCATATTTGCCGATGTAGTAGCTGTGCAGTTTAACCTCGTGTACCGGTCTTTCATTTTTCTCACCGGTATTGCCTCCCATTTCAAAACTGCCTTTCTCCACTAATATCATAACAGGCTCCTTAAATGCTTCCTGCGCGAAAACATTTGTTGCCTGAAATACAACAATCAGTAAGGAAATAATTTTCATAATCGGTTGTCCCTTTTCTTTTCAATATGTTTAGTACAAGAATATCTTTGATGGTCCGCCAGGATAACTGAATCCATTCAGTCGGGCGGGCAAAGTAATATTAATCTGATTGATGCACATGATGAAAAAGGTGGCTGTGTTTATTTTTATGATCCTGTTTGTGCAGGCAGCCGTTTGCCAAACATGGGTTGATACTTTAGATAGCTATGCCCGTGAATCGTACCTGCCGGCATCGCGCTATAACTGGACCTGGCAGGATGCAGCATTGCTGAACACCATGGTTAAACAATATGATCTAAGCGCACCTTCTAAGAAACAGGTGTACTTTGATTATGTCAAAACGGCGATGGATAAAACATATTTCCTTGCAAGTGGACGAACCCCGAATGGAGTAGCCTCAGGATTGGGCTTGGCATTTTTATACCGGGTAACAAAGGATACGAAATACAAAACCAAAGCCCAGAAGATTTACGCGGATTATCTGAAGATACGGAGAACTAAAGATGGAGCGGTGTCGCACCTGATGTTATTTACTGAGTTGTGGGATGACACTATTTTTATGATTGGCGAATTTCTTTTAAGCATGTACCAGGCAACCGGTGATGAAAAATATTTAACCGAGCTGGCAAAACAGATCAGACTGCATCGCGAAAAATTACAGGATAAAGATTGGGGCTTATGGTACCACGGTTGGGATAGCGCCAAAAGGCGTCACTGCACTTTTTGCAGCCAAATGTTTTGGCCGGATAAGCAAACGCACAGAAGTACCGAATTTTGGGGGCGTGGTAATGGGTGGGTAGTTGTTACTTTATCCGATGCACTTGAAACTATTCCCAAAAGCAACCCGCTGTGGAATGAATTTGCGGGTTATTTAAAAGAGATGATACAAAACCTGCCTCGGCTGCAGGATAAAAAAACAGGACATTGGTTTCAACTTCCGGCGCGACCTGCCGATCCGGACAATTATATTGAAAGTTCATGCACCGCCATGTTTGCTTATGGCATTGAGGCTGCATTGCGCATGGGTATTGTGACTGATTCTGCTTACAGGCAAAGTGTTGGATTGGCTTATCACGGATTAAGAGATTATAGTCTTACTCCTATCCACAAACAATATCTTATCACTAAAAATGTTTGCACCGGTACCTGCATTGGCCATAAAAAATATTACCTCAAAAGAGCCGTACAAAGAGGCAAGCCTTATGGTATAGGCATGTTCATCCAGTTTGGGTTGCGATACCAATTGGATGAAAATATCCTACCGGTTGTAAAGAAATCTCCATAATAGATACAACGGATTTCCGCAGAAATTGTTAAAACCGGAACCGGAGGTTTGAATAATGCACTTTAGCATGGTTTATAATGCAACTTATACTAAATTACGACCGGATGCTGCAATAACCCATGTTGAAAGCCCTCCAACATTGATTAAGACATAAACAAACTATATGCCCCGGATAGATTTGTGGATGAGGCTCTCTTATAAGCTATATGGTCCATACAGGACGCCTGCCCAAAGCATAACGGGATTATCTAAAAATCCACGCGTTTTGACATACTCTTTAAACTCGGCCTATGAGATTTAAACTTCTACTAATTGGTTTTTTCTTTACTATCCCTTTTGTATCACACGGCCTTGGTGATTCCCTATCAACGGCAGCGCACCTTTCAGATTTTTCGCTGGAAGAACTGATGAATATTCCGATCTATTCTGTGTCAAAAACCGAGGAGTCTACTTTTGATGCTCCGCTTTCTTCCACGGTGATTACCCGGGAGGAAATAAAAAAAGCGGGATGCACCTCTATTATGGAAGCGCTTAGGTTGTGTCCCGGTGTTATTGTAAGGGAAGAAACCAACGGAAATTATACGGTAGATATAAGAGGCCTTGATGATCTTCCACCTAATTTGGGTGTTTACTTTTTGGCCAATTCCACCACCCTGGTAATGATAGACGACAGACCCGTTTACAATTACCTGCACGGAGGAACTTTTTGGGAAACGCTACCGGTTGACCTGAATGATGTGGAAAAAATTGAAGTAGTGCGGGGCCCTGCTGCGGCCATGTACGGCCCCAATGCCGAATCGGGGGTAATTAATATCATAACACGCAAACCCGAAAAGAAAGGGCTGTACATTGTTGCCAACGCTCAATACGGGCGTTACAATACGGGTATCGCCAATGCTTCTTTGGGATACAATTTCAAAGATAAATTCAGCGTAATCGTTTCGGGAAATTTTCAAACGCGCGAGAGAACCCAAAGCGGTTATTACAATGTTGCTTCTAATCAGTTTATACCCATTGATTCTTTTGTAACCAATGATTCCCTCCGAAAAGCGCGATATCCTAATCCAAACCTGGCTATGCGCAAGTATGGTTACAATGCGCTTTTTAATTATAAAATCAATAAAAATGCCTCTATCTCTGTTCAGGCGGGTGGTCAAAATTCCCAGGTACAGGACATATTTGCCAATGAATTTTTAACCACGGCGCTTTCAACCAGCTATTACGCAAATATAAAAGCGCGGGTTTATGGCGTTGATTTGCAGGCATCCTATTTAACGGGCACCCAAACACCGGCTGCGGCAAACGATAACCAAAAATGGAACTTTAACTCTACCGATATTTTGCTTGATTATCATATTACACAGGTAAAGAACCTGGATATTACGCCCGGATTAAGTTATCGAAGATCTGTTTATGACGACCGCAAATATGCCAATGTTGCTAACATGGAGGGGCTTTTTAATGGCAGAGTGGAATCCTACACGTTTGCTGCTTTTTTACGTGGTGATTACAAATTATTCCAGGATAAATTACGGTTAGTAGCTGCCGGACGCCTGGATAAATTCAATGCTCCCTCTAAACTATATTTTTCGTGGCAGTTTGCAGCAACCTATAAGCTAAGTGAAAAGCACCTGCTTAGAATAGTGGAATCAAGAGCTAACAGGGCGCCTTTATTTTTGGAAACTTATTATAACATAACCATTCCTTTGGGACCTGGTCTGGAAATATTGGGATTGGGAAACCAGCATCTTAACTTACTTACTACCGATATGCTCGAATTTGGATACCGTGGTAAAATAAGAGAGAACCTTGAGGTGGATATTGAAATATTTGGCACCAGCACCAAAAACTTTACCAATGTAATTGTGGGGGCACTAGATTCAACCGCCGCCGGAAAAAATTTAGTGTTTCAATTCCAGGACCTGCCGCTTGTTGCTCGGCAGATAGGGGGAACTATTTCCGTTAATTACGTTCTTGGTAAATTTCAGTTTAAGCCGTACATCACTATTCAGCATACTACTCTTTTCAATTATTCTCCCTACGCGGTTTCGCCCAATGCACCGGTTTCTCCTTTTTCCCCAAGCCCGGCAACTCAAAATATAAATTCCGGTATGGGCACACAAACTTCAAATCTTGCAACGCCAACTGTTTATGGCGGCGCCTATATTAACTTTCAGATCACTTCTCACCTTAACCTTAACTTCAATCCATACTTTATGTCACAGTATACGCAATTGGACAACGACAATCTTACTTATCACGACGGGATAAGGGGAGTTGAGAATGTTACTCCAAAGTTTATAATGAATGTGATGATTTCTTATACCTTCTTTAAAAAGCTGACCTTGTTTGCTAATTTCAAAAACTGCTTTAGCGATAAAACCAGGGAGTTTTACAGGGGAGATATACCCGGGTTTATGGTATCAGGCGGAGTTAATTTTGAATTTTAATTTACGATCGAACAACGTGATAAAATATATACCAAATAAAAATTACCTGCTTGACTCGTGGCAAATAAAGTGGAAAATACCGCTGCAATTGTTAATGATGTTTTTCCTGATCTGCTCTTTCACTTTGCCCCCGGATGAAGACAACGAGGAATACAATATTAAGGCGGCCTTCATTTACAGGTTTACAAATTACATTGATTGGGACTCTCTTATACCTGGCAAAGAATTTACCATAGGCATTATCGGTTCCTCGCCGGTTAAAAGCCAGCTGGATGAAATAGCCAAAACAAAAACTGTAAAGGACAAAAAAATAATCATCGTACAGTTTAACAAACCGGAAGATATCGGCCCCTGCCAAATACTGTTCATTTCGCAAAAAACATCTTTCCATTTAGGTGATATTCTTGCAAAGGTACCGGGCAAGGGCACACTTACAATAAGCGAAAAGGAAGGCTATGCAAAAAAAGGTGCTGCAATAAATTTTATTGAAGTAGACAACAAACTGAAGTTTGAAGCTAACCCTAAAGGCATCAGTGCTGCAGGGTTAAAGGCAAGTTCGCAACTATTAAAACTGGCAATCATAGTAGAATAAGAAAATGTCGAAATTTAAAAACATATCCATCCGCGAAAAACTGATCATAATCCAGTTGGCTACTGCGTTTATTGCGGTGCTGATATGCTGCTCCATTTTTGTTTATAACAACGTGCATGTATTTACTGAGACTTCCATTGCCAGTAAAAATTCTATAGCCGAAATTGTAGGGATCAATGCGGCCTCATCGCTGGAGTTCGAAGACCGTGACGCCGCCAGGGAAATGTTGCAAAAGCTAAAAAGCAATACTTCCATTTTAAATGCCGTTATTCTTGATAAAAACGGAAAAGAATTTGCCCGGTACGATAAAAAGGGTGAGGGATACTTCTCCTTTTCCAATCCTGTAAAAAATGAAACAAAAGAACAAAACGACCTGGCCAGAAGGTTTGTAGTAAATTACCGCATAGGAGGAAAGGATTTCCTGGGCACTGTAATGATGCGGGCCGAGATAAGCGGGTTCAGAGATATCATAATAAGTTATCTGAAAATTGCTTTCGGCATTTTATTGGCCAGTCTCTTTGCGGCATTTGTCATTTCCACCCTACTTCAGCGCTCTATTACCAAACGGCTTTTATCCCTGGTTCATAAAACCAAAGAAGTAACCGAAACCGGTAACTACTCCATCCGGGTTTCCAGCAGCGGGTACGATGAAATAGGATCTTTGTCAGGCGCGTTTAATAATATGCTGGCTCAAATTGAAGAACAAAACCGCGCTATACTTTCTTTCAATCAAAACCTGGAGCAAAGAGTAGAACAACGCACCATAGAACTGGAATTGGCCAATAAAGAATTAGGAGCCTTTTCATATTCAGTATCGCACGATTTAAGGGCACCAATAAGGGCCGTTAGCGGCTATGCCGGGATATTGCTGGAAGAATATGGCCAGGTGCTGGACAATGAAGGCAAACGGTTGCTTGGAGAAGTAGTGCGAAACGCCGAAAAGATGGGCACCCTGATAGATGACCTGTTGGCCTTTTCGCAGTTAGGTAGAAAAGAGGTAAAAAAATCGCAGGTTGATATGGATGACCTGACCAGCTTAGTGCTTAGCGAATTGAATAGTTCGGTTAAACACCACGCCACTATAACTGTAGGGGCCCTGCGAACTATTATGGGTGACCGGGCCTTAATAAAACAGGTACTAACTAACCTGCTTTCGAATGCCATTAAATATTCCTCCAAAAAACCGGAACCGGTCGTGGAAATAAAACTGAAGCAGGAAGATGGTCAAATGATCTATTCGGTGAGCGATAACGGTGCAGGTTTTGATATGCAATATGCCAACAAATTATTTGGAGTATTTCAACGGCTTCATACAGAAAAAGAATTTCCGGGCACCGGGGTAGGGCTTGCAATTGTGGAACGGATCATCGGTAAACATGGGGGCCGGGTTTGGGCAGAAGGTAAATTAGGCGCTGGTGCCACATTTTATTTCAGCCTGCCAATAATCGACCCCTCATAAAACACAAGACATGGACAACTCAGCTATCCAAATTCTTTTAGTGGAGGACAATGCAAATGATGCAGAAATGACCATCCGCGCCCTTACTAAAAGTAAAATGGTTAATAGTATCGTACACCTTACAGATGGTGTGCAGGCCCTTGATTTTTTATTCGGAACGGGGCAATTTTCGGATAGGAATACTTTGCAGTTGCCAAAATTAATTCTGCTTGATCTTAAAATGCCGAAAGTAGATGGGATAGAATTGTTACAGAGAATCAAGGCTGATGAGCGTACTAAAAAAATTCCGGTTGTGGTGCTTACTTCTTCAAAGGAACATCCTGATATAGATAAGTGCTTTTCTCTGGGTGCAAACAGTTATATCGTTAAGCCGGTGGCCTTTGGCAATTTTATGAACGTGGTGCAGGAATTAGGAATGTACTGGATGATAATCAATCAATCGCCTGATGTGTAAATAAGATAAGCTATCTACCATTCCATGCAGGTTTATTCACCCTATGAGGGCTCAACAAAATACATATCTATCATACCCTTGTTCTTGGCCTCAATTTTACCGCGGTATGTGCAACGGAATTTATTTTTTACAAGTTCGTAAGTAGCGCCGCTGATATTTATTTTGCCCGGCTCGCCACTGCTTTCCATCCGGCTGGCGGTGTTAACGGCATCGCCCCAAATATCATAGGCAAATTTCTTTATGCCCACAATGCCTGCTACCACCGGCCCGGTATGTACGCCAATGCGTATTTCAAAAAATAATTCGCCGGCGGCTTCTTTTCTTGCTTTATGTTCCTGCATAAAAGCCAGCATTTCCAATGCTGCTTTTACCACATCGGTAGCATGGGTAGTGTTCGGACGAGGGATACCACCTGCTGCCATGTATGAATCTCCAATGGTTTTTATTTTCTCTACTCCATGCTTATGCATAATATGATCGAAGGCAGAGAAACATTCATTGATCTCTGCTACTAATTGTTTGGGCGCAAATTTTTCGGAGATAAAAGTGAAGCCTTTAAAGTCGGCAAACAGAACGGTTACCTCGTCAATTAACTGAGCTTCGGCACTGCCTTTCGCTTTTAACTCCTCTGCTACTTCTGCGGGTAAAATGTTTAGCAGCAACTCCTCGCTCCTCTCCTTTTGTTTTTCAACTTCTTTCTTTTCGGCTACTACTTCCGCAGTGCGTTCATCTACGGTGCGTTCAAGTATTTTTTGTGTTTCTCGTAGTGAACGCTCCCTCCACTTAATGTAAAGGAATATTAAACTAACAACCAGCAAAGCAGCCAGCGATCTGAACCACCAGGTTTTCCACCAGGGCGGGCGAATGGTGAATGTGTAATCAAATTCATTGCTCCAGTAACCTTCGCCATTCATGGCCTTTACTTTAAAAGTATAAGTGCCGTTAGGTAAGTTACCGTAGGGAGCCTCTGTACGATCGCTCAAGGCACTCCAGTTATCGTCAATGCCCTCCAGCTTGTATTTGTATCTTACTTTTTTAGGTCCCTTTTGTGTAATGCCGATAAAATTAAAGGTGAGGTAGTTGTTGTTATAATTTAAACTTAAATGCTGCGGCAACCCATACCATTTTGAAACATCATCAAATTCGAAACTACCGATGCTTACACCGTTACCGAGTAAAATACTGGTATCCCTGGCACGGCCTCCTGAAAGAAGGTTTTGCCAGGAAATATTTTCGCTGTACAATTCAAGGCTTGTAAGCTGAATATTGGGGGCAATCGTATCCGGAAGATCTCCTTCGGGATGATAAGCACTTAGGCGATTATCGGCACCAATCCAGATGGTTCCGTTTGCGGCTTCGCAAATAGAGTGGTCGTTACAACCGTTGCCCGAAAATCCGTCTTCGTAAGTGTAGCTCTTAAAAAAAACATCTCCTTCATTTACCGTGTTGGATTCAATCTTTTCCGAAACCTCGGCAAACTTGGATGGTGTAAGCGCACCTAATCCAAAGCGGGTGCCAAACCAAAGGGTACCACTTTTATCCTGCAGTATCGAACACACGCCATCATTGCTTAATCCTTCTTTCTCGGTAAAGTGTGTAAATGTTTTTTCGTCGTATTTGCAAACACCACCACCTTCGGTGCCAAACCAAATATTTCCGCTTTTATCTTCTAACATACATAAAACAGTATTGTTACTCAACCCCTCTTTATCCGTAAAGCGTACGAAGTTCTTACCGTCGTATTTTATAGCGCCGTCGCCGTCAGTGCCAAACCAAATATTTCCGGTTTTGTCTTCTATCATGCTCAACACAGAATTATCAGTAAGCCCTTGCTTTTTAGAGAAGCGTGTAAAACTCTTGCCGTCATATTTTGCCACGCCTTCGCCGGTTCCAAACCATATATTACCTGAGCGGTCCTGTAAAATGGAATGCACATAATTATTTCCGAGTCCATCAATTTTTGTAAAATGTGTAAAGCTCCTCCCGTCAAAGCGGGCTACTCCGCTACCGGCGGTGCCGAACCAAATGTTTTCGTTCTTATCCTGTAAAATGGTGAATACAACATTATCGCTTAGCCCTTCCTTTTCGGTGTAGCGCAGAAATGACTTTCCGTCATATTTAGAAACTCCGCCGCCATCGGTACCGAACCAAAGGTTGTCGTATTTATCTTTAAGAATTCCCCATACTACGTTATTGCCCAGTCCTTCTTTTTCGGTAAAATGTGTAAACGTTTTTCCGTTAAATTTAGAAACGCCACCACCTGTGCCGAACCAAAGATTGCGGCTGGCATCTTCTAAAATGCTCCACACGGTATTTTGAATCAGTCCCTCTTTTTCGGTGTAATGGGTAAATGATTTGCCATCGTATTTAGATACGCCGCCGCTGTTAGTACCAAACCAGAGGTTGCCGCTTTTATCTTCTAAAATGCTGAGTACATTGTCGTTGCTAAGACCTTCCTCTTCTGTAAATTGAGTAAAGGCTTTTCCGTCGTATTTAGAAGCGCCGCCGTATGTGCCGAACCAGATATTTCCGTTCTTATCTTCGTAAATGGTAGAAACAAAATTATTGCTCAGGCCTTCGTCTTCAGTAAAATGAATAAACGCCTTTCCATCGTATTTAGAAACGCCGCCACCGTTAGTACCAAACCACAGGTTGCCTTTTTTATCTTCTAAAACGCAGGACACATAATTATTGCTTAAGCCTTGTTGGCGGGTAAATTGCGTGAATGTTTTTCCATCATATTTTACTGCGCCACTACCTGCCGTTCCAAACCAAAAGTTTCCGTTCTTATCTTCAACAATGGAACAAACGCCACTGGCCAGGCCTTCTTTTCCTGCAAAGCGGGTGAAGGATTTGCCATCGTATTTAGAAACGCCACTAAATGTACCGAACCACAGATTACCGTTTTTATCTTCCAGTATACTCCACACTACGTTATTGCTCAATCCTTCCTTTTCGGTAAAATGCGTGAATGATTTGCCGTCGTATTTAGAAACACCACCATCGGTTCCAAACCAAAGATTTCCGCTTCTATCGCGCAATTGGCAACGGACGGCGCTGCCTTTTAAACCCTGCAGCTTGCCAAACGAAGAAAAGTTTTCGGGGTTTTGGTCTTTGATGGCAGCATCTTTTGCAGTTACTATCTGCGGAATACCAGCTGCAAAAGGACTATCCACTGCGTTGATGACAACCGGGGCTAAAATGCTATCGTGGCCGGGTGTATAAACGGCCGAAGCTACCGCAGCATCAACGGTGGGGTAGCCGATGAGGTGAACGTTGGTGCTGGTAGCTACTCCTTTAGGTATACCGGCGGCTACTCTTTTAAGTTTGCTTTCGTTGATCAATTCAACCACGGGAGGTGCCAGGTCGTTTAGAGGAACTACATAACCTTTTGCCTCTACTACTTTTGGACCAAAAGTATGTTGCTTGCTTTTTTCCTGCTGATGATTGCAGGCTGAGAATAACAAGAGTATAAATAGTGCGGGCAATCTGTTCAAATTCATACTTATGTTTATTTGCAAATACAAAAAATAGAACGCCTGCCTGCCGGCAGACAGGCTGAGGAAAGATGATTATTTATGGTAAGTTATGATAATGCTGAAAACCAAATATATTGTATTGATCATAATTTTATCATAACTATCATAATTAATCAGCGTTCTATTGGCATTAAATCCGGGTTAAGTTTATACATTTAAATTGAGCTAAAATATCAGCCGCTAACAATAAATTAAATGCATGAAAAAATATTTAAGCGAGTTTATAGGAACTTTTATTCTTCTTTTTGTGGGAACGGGAGCCGTGGTGGTTAACCAGCAAACGGCTGCGCTTGGACTGGTGGGCATTGCATCGGTTTGGGGACTGGCGATTATTGCCCTGATTTATGCCTTTGGCGACATTTCGGGAACTCACCTTAACCCGGCGGTAACCATCGCTTTTGCGGTTGATAAGAGATTTGAGTGGAAGGAGGTGCCGGCTTATTTGGGCTCGCAGCTTTTGGGGGCATTGGCTGGCAGCGGGTTGCTTAAGTTTCTTTTTCCGGATAATCATACCCTGGGTATAACCCAACCTTTGCCCAATGGCGAGTTACAGGCTTTTATACTTGAAGTGGTGATGATGTTTATATTGGTAATGGTGATACTAAGGGTTTCAACGGGGGCCAAGGAAAAGGGGATTACAGCGGGTATTGCCATTGGCGCAACTGTTTGGTTATTAGTGCTTTTTGGAGGGCCTATCTGTGGAACGAGCCTTAACCCTACACGCTCGATAGCGCCTGCTATTGTTACGGGTAACTTTCAATCGCTTTGGATATATCTTACTGCGCCGTTTGCGGGGGCTTTGGTGGCGGTGGGGGTGCATCGGTTGTTGTTGAATGAGCCGTAACGGCCTTCTACTTTTTGTCTTGCCACAAAAAGTAGCAAAAAGGTCAAGGCTGCACAGCCATTTCCTAAAACGCATTCTCCACGCAGGAAATAAACAAACTCGACGCACCGGTGGTGCTTGTGGTGAGCGTGTCTCCATTTGTCGCGGTGGCTTAGTTTCCCTTGGTCTCATACAGTGTTTTTTTCTTTTGGCTAGGCTTGAATGCGTTTCTTAACGGAAATTTCTGTGAGGCCAGTAAATTGTCTGAATCGCGGATTAAGTGGATTATGGGATTGCGCGGAAATAGGCTGAACTGTGATTTTTGTGACGGTGGGCGGTTTACGAAGCCTGCCCTGGGATTCGTAAACCTTTGCATGGTCTGAGCCCATAAAACATTCTCGCCGCCCACGCCCCCGTCCGACCGGTTAGACCCGGTCATACCGGTCATCCGGGCGGGCTCTAACTCCCTAAAGGGAGAACCGCTCCGCACGACAAAACGACATTGTCTGAACTGTGATTTTTGTGATTGAGATGATTGGTATGATGTGCAAAGGCAAACTGTCGGAATTGGGATTTTTTTGATTTTGGGATTATAGGATTTTTGAGCAACGACAAACCATCCCATACCGACAAAACCGGGATTAAAATAAAATAGAGTGTCATTGCGAAGCCTTTTCCTTTAAAATATAAACAGAGTAAAGGCTGTGGCAACCTCCCGCTTTGTATTTGTTTGAATGTTTGTTACAGGTGCATGTGGCTTAATCGGCGTCCGTAGTCTGCCTCGGCCTTGTCTTTATACTACGGAAAGTCTAAGATTTGGTTGGCAGTAAAAATATATAGCGAACCTGGTCATTTTCATTAATTTTAAATTAGTTGCTGCATTATTAAATATAATATTATTTTGCATTATGTGGTTGATCGTATTTATATTTACATACTTAAAGTGGATGGTTTGGCTTTTGCTTTTTTTGTTCGCTATGCTTGTTTGGATGGCGATTGTTGAATTACCTTTAAATGCAGTCCACTCCCCGCATTGGTTAAACGATTATTTGACCTTTATCATTGCTCTACCTTTATCTTATTATAGTGTTCGCTTTATTTATAAAATTTTTGGCGGTGCGATGAGTTCGCCAAACACTCAGGTAAAAAAAGATAAAACCGTAGCACAACTTGAAAATGAAGCATTTATTCGTGGTATTGGAGTTGGACGAAGAGAAGAACGTAAAACGAATAATAAACTCTAATCCTATTTCGCAAGAAAGGAATGCTTAATGATCGTCCGTAGTCGCCCTCGGGCTTGTCTTCAGACTACGGACAGCATGGGTAACACAAAATTTATTAATTCCCGTAATCTCATATTATCCAGGAATTGCGTCGACGCCAAATTCAGTAGCTCTCAAATTGTAAATATTCGCTTTGATTCCGTCATTGCGCAGCTTTCGGAGAAAATAATTTGCTTGGACAGTATCGTGCGTCGCAACGATTATCTGGAATCCATAATCTACAATGTAATCCCGGAGCAAGTCAAATATCGCACTCGCATGTACAAGATCATGATGTTGTGTAGGATCGTCAAGCAATAGAGCTTTCCATGGCGACCATTGATATAATTGAGCCATAGACAACAAAAAACTTAATTGTAGGTCAGTTATCTGGGCTTCGCTAGCCACTTCAGTAACATTAAAGGCCTCATCATTGAGCTGAACGTTGACTCCAACTTTATTCTTTCGGCGAAATTGATAAGGATTTAGTGATGTGCCAACAAATTTAGGATCAACGATTAGTCTTTGCAAGATCTTTTGCCAGTAGGGATTAATTGATTTCAAGTGGCTATTCATAGTATCAATTTCAGATGTCAGGTTTTGAGAAAAAACGTTTATTGCTTCCCCTTTTTTCTTAGCAGAATTTAGCTTATCCCTTTCCCGTTCAAATCTAATCGTCAAATTTTGAGCATAACTTGCTTCATCCATTCCGTTAATCTTATTCACGATTTCCTTTTCTACGCGTGAATGCCTTTCAACGGATTCTAAATTCGAAAGGCCAGCACTAATGGAGTTTAGTTCCATAAATTGTGCTTCATTTTTTTCCAATGTGCTGTTTATTGAAGTGATTGTATTCTGAAGCAGTTCCAAATTGGGTTCGTTTTCAAAGCCGTCTTGTAGCCAAACATTTTTGACATGATTTAAATTTTCCGCCTGTTGTCGTATTGTCTGGTTTCTAACTGAGATCAAATTTTCCTTGGACGCCAGCTCCTTATCTTTGGTCATCTTTTGCTTCTGGAGAGTTTTGCGCTGTATAGCTAACAATTCAATATTCTGATTTAGCTTTTCAATTGTTTGAGTCAATGTGGCAATATCCCATTCTTTTATTCTTTGCCTCTGTATGTCCTGTGCAACAGCGAGTTGGCTCTGTTTAAGTTTGAACCCATTAACTTGTTGTTCATTTTCTTCAATTTTTGTTCGTATGTCTTTGATATTATTCAAATTGGATTCTATCTCTTCAATAGAAGGTATATTTAGAAAGGAATTGGCTTCAGATTCTAGATTGTTAGCTTCGGCGTCAATATTTTTTTCTTCAGCGATAAGTTGGTTTTCGGCATCAATGATATTAGCAGCTGAAAGTTTATTTAATAAATCGTCCATAGACTTAACAGTGCTTTCCAATTGCTTTTGCGTTTGTTTTTGTCTATTAGCCCAATTTTCAAATTCATTAACCTTAGTGCTTTTAAATTCTCGTGCCGCGACTAATGCTTTACTGCAATCTTCTAAGTTATTCTTTGCTGGCAAAACATTCGTTTCTAAGTTTGAAATATTGGCACTAATGCGATTATGAAGTTCATAAGCTTTAAATTCCGTTGAGCAAACGGGGCATTCTGTTGCGTCTTTTGGCAAATGAATGCTGATGGACAGCACTGCCGATTTTAAACCATCAACTGCTTGTTGAGTTGATTGGAATACGAATTCAGCATTTTTCAGGTTAGTTTCTGCAATATTAAACGCGTTGGTAGCTTCAACTACAGCGTTATCCGATACTTTAACCTTGTTTAGTAAATCCTGGTTATCCCTTTCAATAAACGTTCTTTGTTCGGCGAGGTTGTTCCACAAAGATAAATCTGCTTTTTTTTGTGAAAGCAAAACACGTGTCTCGGTTAGTTTTTGAAGTTTAGCTAAATATAGTTTATAGACATTATGTATTTCTTGCTTTTCAGTCAAACGTTCATCAAGAGATTTTTTTTCGCTAGCGAGTGCATTGCCTTTTTCAGATAGCAAATCAAGATTTTGAACAATACTATTTAGTTCGGTTTCATTTTGTTGGTGAGCTAAAAGCAAATCAATATTGGCTTGGCATATTTTAAGCTCCTCAACAATTCCTATTGAGCGGGTTTCTAATTCAGAAATTTCAGTTTGGAGTTTACTTTTTTCATCTTGAGTGACTTTTAATTCATTATTTAAATTTAAAAGGTCCTGAGAATTAAATTGATAAGCTTGGTAACTCGAGGCATAGGAATTTACGAGCCCGGAAAGATCTTTAAGTTTGAGTAAACGCGTTTCAGTATTGGATTTCTCTTGTTGTAGTTTGTTTTGAATTTGATCTATTACAGTCTTAATGATAGAAATATCAGAATTGGTATTGATGCCCTTGATGTCGTGTTTTTTTAAAAGAGCACCGACCAAATCTTCTTTCTGCTCAAATTTTACTGGCAACTGGTCCTTCAAATTATCCCTGTCTTTTAAAAGTTGCGCCCAAGCTAAAATTTCACTTTCTACTATCCGAAATTGGCTTTCGGTTCTCTCAATGTTTTTTCTAAGCGCACCTTTCAAACCAATAATCTTGGAGTTAACCAATGATGCGTCCTGCCCAATTGCAAGTTTATCAAGTTGATAAGCCGCGCCCTCAGCATTTTGTTGAACAAGCCAGTTCCTGCTGCTTTGATCAAGAATATGTGTCAAGCGTAAAAGAAATGGAAGGTCTTCTTTCGTGCACTTCGTAAATAATTCCGGGTATTCTTGTATAGTTTTGACCTTTCTTGTTTTTACAAATTCGACCTCGCAGGCTTTATTATCATTGAAATCGAGCCTGATTTTTGCCTCGCTGACATTATGTCTAATTACTGGCTTGGGCGGGTCTCCCAATCGTTTGATTTTTCCAGTTAATGCTAATTCTATTGCCTCAAAAACCGATGTTTTTCCAGTTCCGTTAGGTGCCAGTAATATTGTGGCACCTTCGGATATATCGATAGAAACGTTTTCTTTAAAACGGCGTATATTACTAAGAGTAATTTTTTTAAGCTTTGTCATAAGTAATTACATTAATCTTCTAATAATATATCAGCTATATCGGCCCCACCCCAGACAGAAAGGAGTGCTTCCCTCCATTTGTTTTGCAATGTCGAATCCAAAAATGAAAAGCTTTCTCCGGTTTTGGTTAACGCCGTTAATAGTGGGTCGCTAATGCTTTCTAGTTTATTATCGTTTGTATGCTGGTGTAAAAAAGTTCTATTCAGAAAATCTTCCACGCTTTCGTCTGGATGGAATACATATTTTCGACAACAATCTTCATTGGCCTCTATATTGACGCATACTTCTATATTCAACTGATCTTCGGAGATTATAAAAAACAGATAGAGATCAGACGATTCGTCGTTTACTAAGACATCCCGTACATCATAAGCCCAATTCAAGACGGTGTCATAGTGACTCGCGTTATCAATTTCACATAATAATATTGTTCTAAAGGAACTGCCTAGATTCTGTGCTCGCTTTACTCTTAAAATTCTACTACTGCCGATTTTAGAATATAGTTTATCAGGCAGTGGTTTACCCTGCTCTAAAATAAACCTATCTGCTAAAGAGTTTACAATAGAAGATTGTAGAATATCCAATGTCACTTGCTTCATTGTATTTGTGATTGAATGTATACTTTAAGTCCATTTATATCCCCAATTTTTATCAATACGGCCAACCTATCGCAGCCGGTTATTATCAATTTTGGTCGTCTTTCCGCGGCAAGAGATTTTGAAGGAATATTGCCACTCATTAATGGATTCCTTAAGGTTTCAGGGGAGCTCTCTGTTTCAGAAATCAATAATGCCACCGTACTTTCGGCGGCTAACATTTGGTCCAAGCTGGGAAAGTGGGCTATTTTTCTCGGCTTTCTTCCCTCCCCAGCTGGGCCGCTCCAATACGAATTTGCCCTCAGCTGGATACTGTATTCCTCGCTAAGTTTTGACCATGTGGCATCGGGCCCAAACGTCGTAGCAACGGCTAGTAAATAAAATAATCCTCTGCCCAGAAGCTTTACTGTTTTAGGCCCAACTCTTAAAGCAGCACTTATTTCCTTTCCTTCTGCTGCGGGGTGTAAAAGTGAATTTAGTAGGTCTTCTCTTTGGGTAAGGTTTTGCGTTAAGTCATTTTTCCAAATTTGCCATTTAATATGCATTGCTTCCCTAAGGGGAGCATTAACATCTTCATCAAAACGATGGGTTACATCTGCGCATATAAAATCCCAAGTGATGTCGTTCATTGCCTTGTGCAGTGCATCGGCTTCAGCCTCTTTAGCTTGCGGAGTATCAAAAGATTGTAAACCCGTTTTCAATCGGGGGCCGGCTTTCTCAATAAATGGTAACCCTTGAGTATCACTTTCACTGGTACCGACAGTTCCTCCTAGCCTATCTGAAATTGTTTGTTCCCAAATAGTTACATTTTCGAAGTGTCCCGTGTTAACGTGTCCCAAGTGTAACACTAGCCTAGCGAGTGCAACAGGTAATTTAGCGTTGAAATTAGGCGTTAATCCAATCTTAATAACATTCGTATCATTTCTATCGCCCCATAGTCGGGGGACTATGATACTTGAATCTTCAATTTGTTGAGATGTGCTGTCACCAATACCAGTTTTCATAATAGCAGCGCTATCCTCGAAATATTGCGTCCATCGACTAATATCAGGCTTCAAATGATGTTCAAGTTCATGAAAGATGGCTTTAGGCGTCAATGCAGAGGTAAACGTTGAATTGTTGACGAAAAATTGCTTTATCAAAGCTAAAACATCGTTTTTGTTTGAGTAATATCTGTCAAGGATACGCAGAGTATCATTATCAATTTCAGACTGATTACCTATTCGTTCTATTTTGAGAAGCTTTAGTGCTTTTAATATTTCATCGTCATTGTTAAAGCCACACCAATTTTTCCACCAATCCGTTATATTCTTCGCAGAAGTATTACTGGTCAATAAATTGTTGAATAGTGGTAGTGTGGTATGGTCATTTATGAGATCTGAGCATAGTACCATAAGATGTCGAACCTTAATATCTTTTTTTAAAAGAACTTCACCGTCGGGCAAGTAAATTGTAAAAGCGTGGTTTGTCAAAGTCGAATTAGCCCTAGTCCACTCACCTAACTGTTCAATCGATTCTTCTAGTGGGCAAAGTTTCCACGGGTTGCCAGCTTTATCAGGCCTTCTAGTAATATTTTCAGTGCTAAAATCCGACGTGTTCCTTTTAATCTGAACATGGTTATAACGCTGCCTGTAATCTTCTGTAGCAATATCATCCCATTTGGGAATGCCTTGTTCCGAGCCGAGAGCCGCTATCCCATCATTCCCTATAATAAAATTATCAAGCATTTCTGAACACAGTTTTGCGGCAATCGCGATTTCGTAATTTCGAGTTCCCTCCAGATTTATTTTGGCAAGCATCAGTTAATTTTGCACGTAAGATATATAAATCGCTGGTATGGTTAAACTGAATCTTTCTACCTCTATCGGTGATATTTCTCATAGCAGAAGGTTGGGGGCTTTATAAAATTGTTTTTGAAATCGCTCTTAAAAATTAATGTATCTAAAACCAGATACGGACTGAATTAACGCTTAAAAATTAATTGTTCAATATTATGTGTTCACTGCGCATTGGACTTGCGTAGTGAAATTTATTTTCAGTTTCCTAGGCCTAATCGGAACGTATCCGACAAGTCGGCTTGTTGGGT
>JAQBNQ010000611.1 GCA_028288545.1 Bacteroidota bacterium | reverse complement strand
CAATAACAACGCTATCGTGCAACATTTTGCCGTTTGCGCTGGTGTCGCCCCAAATACCTACAAACATTCCTAATGAGTCAACATAAATTGTTGAAGCACTAAGTGGGTAAAATTGAGTTGCGTTATTAGTAATATCGGCAAATGCAATTGAATCGAAAGCAACCATTGCATAAGAGAAATCGCTGTTATTAGCAGAAGCGGTATCAATGAAAGATGTTAATTCCTGAGCATATGGCTGAGGAGATTGAGTATTCCAGCTACCGTGGAAGGTTAATCCCACCTGGCCTGCAAAATACTCATTGTAAGTGCTGTAATCCAACACATCCGATGTATCACATACCGCAATGCCGGAACGTGAAGTTGAGTTAACCGAACCATGTTTTGCATTTGGTCTTCCTGAGTTAGGAGCCGCATAATACTTTTGGTTGGTTACATGCTCAAGAGCGTTCTGTGCAAAAGTTGAAAGCATCAGAAGCATACCAAATAGGGTAAATAGTTTTTTCATGTCTATCCTGTTTTCTTTTTACTAAAATGATTAAATGTTGATGTAAATTTAATGTCTTTTTTAAAACGAGGGCAAATGAAAAGTAAAAAAGCGAGAGTTTCAAAGAAAAATTACAATTAAATGACAAAACTACCGCCCTGCTGTTTTATCTATGAAACAGGCTGCTTTAAGCTCTATGAAACGACATTTTGACTTTTAACGCAGGATGTTTAGAGGATTTAAGCGGTTTCGCCTTTATAGTAGCAACTCCTGCACCTGGGTTCGTAAATATCTTTTTCGCCAAGTAATATCTTTTCTCGGCCGGGCGTGGTACGGTAGGAGAAATGAGCAATGTCTCCGCATTTAACGCAAATGGCCTGTACTTTAGTAATATAATCGGCTATTGACAGCAACTGGGGGATCGGGCCAAATGGCTTGCCTTCAAAATCCATATCCAAACCAGCAACTATTACCCTGCAGCCTGCTTTTGCCAGTTGTTCGCAAATTGCAGGTAGCTCCAAATCCAGGAACTGGGCCTCGTCAATACCAACAACCTCCACCGCATGGGCCAAAAGCAATATGTTTTGCGAATGTTCAACCGGGGTGCATCTAATAGCATTCGAATCGTGTGACACCACGCTCCCCGCCTGGTAACGCGTATCAATGCTGGGTTTAAATATTTCCACCTTTTTGTTGGCTATCTGGGCCCGGCGCAACCTGCGGATCAGTTCTTCGGTTTTGCCCGAAAACATAGAACCGCAAACCACTTCTATCCATCCAATCCGCTTTCCGCTTACAGGTTCTATAAACATATTAAATCAGTCAATTCGGCGTTTATTCAATGGTTACCTGTTTAAAACTCGCAACCCCAGGGCTGATTTTTGCTCTAGGTTTGTTTCAAATTTCAACCATGAAGACAGCAAAAATATTCGATTTGTCGGAAAAAATCAGCAAACTGATTGGTAAAGAGGGCTTTCCCAACCTGTCAAAAATAGAATATGACCTGCTGATGCAGCACACACGCGATTTTTATGAGGAATTGGCAACGCTTGAAATTACCCCGGTTGATAAAGAGAAAACCGGAGAAATGGTTAAAGAACCAGTTGCTAAAAGAACATTTCAGAGCAACCGAAAGCTTTTGCTGGATGAGACGGTTATTGAAACGGTGGAGAAGGTAGTGGTTAAGGCCCCTCCTATACCAATTAGGGACGAGCCGGCGATTGTTTCCAAAACAATTACCAATGCTAAAAGCGATGGCAGTTCAACTATTAACGAAAGCATTAAACATCCAGGATCTTTAAATGAAAAGCTAAAGTCTTCGGCCCCTGCAGAGGTTCATAAAAAGTTTGCCACTAAACCCTTAAAGGACCTTATAGACCTTAATAAACGGTTTGTATTGCTAAACGAGTTGTTTAAGGGAAACGGAGAAGCTTATTCATCGGCTATAACTCATATTGACTCAACGGGCAACTACGAGGAGGCGGACGCCTTTATTAAATCTCAGCTTGTTACCAATTATTTTTGGGATGAATCATCGCAAACAAGCCGCATGTTTATGAAACTGGTGAAGCAAAAATTTGGAGTTGAATAGCCGAATAAGATAGAGTACGACCTGCCTTAAATAGTAAAAGCGGACCTTACAGGGTTCGCTTTTAATAGTATCGTTAAGTAGATTTTTATTAGTTGGCGAAAGTGTAAGCGGTTAAAGCTACCGGTGCCTTTACAGTTGCAACAGGAAGAATTGTTTCTTCGCCGTTAGCATTGATGGCTTTGATCCTGTAGTAAGTAAGGCTGTTGTTTACTTTAGTATCAGTGTAAGTCATTGCACCGCTATTGCTGTTAAGAGATTCAACAAGTGCATAGTGAGTTCCGTCTGTGCTTTTTTCGATATTGAAACGGGCAACTTCAACCATGTTAGGGTTAGCAACGCTCAACTCAACCTTGTTTGATTTTAAAGTAGCGCTTAAAGACATTGTAGTTGAAATTTGTCCAACTTCTTTTGAGTTCTCAATTTGATTACCGCAGAAAACCTTTACGTCATTACCGATCTTTGAAGCCGGTGAGTTGATTACTGTATTGTTTACAAAGTAAGCACCGCCTTTTCCGCTTGCGCTTCCACCAAAGTTTTCGAAGTTGTTACCTGCAACCAGGTTATTGTTGTTATCTATCTTTCCTTTGTTATCAACGTCCATCATGGCTTCCATGGTAAGGTTGTTTTGGATAGAACCTTCGTTGATGATTCTTTTCATTACAGTATTTCCGTTGTTTACAAAACTGCCGGTTTTAGCAATTACCAGGTCTTTCATGCCAACCATAGTAGCGCCTTTATCAACCTGTAAAGTTCCTTCTACAACAATACCGGTGTTCATGGTAATTTGTCCGGTAATGATTACAACATCATCAGCTTTAATGGTTGTACCAGGATATTGGTTGTTCCAAACCTGTGCATCAGTCCACTTTCCTGAACTTACAGTGTAAGTTTTTGCGAAAGTAAAGTTGGTTAACATTAAGGCTGCGAAAGTTGTAAAAAGTGTTTTCATTTTGGTTAGTGTTTCTATATAGCTTTACGCCACTAACTTTCAAAAGGTTTCAGTTTTACAACTAAAGTTTTAATACCCTTATAATTAACTGATAATCAATCTATTAAAAGCAAAAATTTTCTTCAAAAAATCAATCGGTCAAGGCTATTTTCTGGCTCAGAAAAAACGATACAAAAGTGAGGATTACGTATACAAAGTAGGGGATGAGTTGTACGTACTTTTTAAGATCGATTTTGAAATAAAACTTACAAACCAGGGCCAGAAAAATCTTGTCGAATGAGTACGCAACAAAGGTGCCTACCGCAATACCTGATAAACCTAAACGGGTAGGGTCTGACAAATAAAGGCTTAGAGATACGTTAATCACTATCTCCAGTATGGATGAAACAAGTACAAAGCCCGGTTTTTGAATGGCCGTAAGTATAGTTTGTGGAAACAACACGCGGGGGATAATAAGTAGCAGATATATATTGAAGATGATAGCACTGAATTCGAAGCTTTCGTTAAATACATACTTGTATATGTAATGGCTTGATAGCATAAGGACAATAGTAATGGGGAAGAACCAGTGCATTAACCTTGTTGATTTTTCTCTTAATTCTTTCAACCCATCTTCAAGGTTGGCCGCAATTGTGGGTATCATGGCTGTGCTAAAGGTATTGGCTACAATAAGAAGCACAGGCAGTTCTTTTGCCCCGTACCGGTATATGGCAAAGAACATATCATTGAATTTTGACTTTACAATGACCCCGTCAATATACTCGGCGGAGCCGCTTACAAATAGCGATAGTATTAATGGGGTGGATAGTTTCAGGTTTTCTAAATGCTGGGCAAATTTGAATTGGAACGTGGCATAACGGCTTAACACAAGCAGGGCAAACAGCAGTCTTAATATGCCTACCGCAAAAAGCCCGTACATGGAGTATACAATAGAATAACCTAATACCGCAGGAATCAGCGCTGCGGCAATGGACACAACAGCGGAGTCTCATCCGTATAATAG
>JAQBNQ010000598.1 GCA_028288545.1 Bacteroidota bacterium | reverse complement strand
CGTAACGGCTCATGGAAAGGCAAGCAAATCATCCCGGGTGATTGGGTAAAAATTACAACTTCTGTCGTTACATCGCACCAGGAAGCGGTTGACAACAAAACAGCCGTAAATCACTTTGCTTATGGTTATTTATGGTGGATTTGGGATAAGCCATATTCTAATGGAGCTTATGAGGGAGCTTATACAGCCATCGGTGCTTATGGACAATTCATAACCGTAATACCAAAACTTGACATAGTGGTTGCTTTTAAAACAAAGAGCACATATGAGAGGGCAACATCACCTGACCGGTTTTTGCAGGTTTTAGATAAGCTTATTGCTTGCAGAGAAAATAGAGAGTAATTAGCTGTATTGTTTATAATAACTTTTAAAGAAGTTGCGCGATAGTGTAACTCCCTTTTTATTTTTATGCTGACCCTTTTCGCATTACGAAGTATATACCACAAATCATTAGCATTACGCCTATTAAACGGCCCGTATCAATGTGCCTTACCGTTGCATTGAACCAACCAAACTGATCTATAAGTACGGCTGCAATTATTTGCCCGGTTAAAATAAGGCCGATTGCGTTGCTAAGGCCAATGCGCGGTGTAATGATGGTTATCATTACCACATAAGTGGGTACTATTAAACCACCCAGGTAACCGTACCACGGCGCTGAAGCAAAAGTATTTAAAGGCGTTTTGGCGCCATTTAAAACAACAACAACCGCCATAGCGGCGACGCCAATCACAAAAACCATTAACCCGGTTATCAGCGGATTGCCAACACTTTTGCTAAAGGCGGCATTTGTAGCAGCCTGCACCGGTATCAGGGCTCCGGTTATAAGAGCCAGTGCAAAAAAAACATAATTACCATTTTGCATATTATAGATTTTGTTGAAACTAAAATTACATAGGAATTTGCGATTTTCAATTTTATCTTTTATTGAAAAACACTTAAGGGTTTCCATTTTGTATCGCGATCCACAATATAGTTCCTGTAACAATTAAACTTTCTTACATTGCTTTAAAATAAATATTCCGTATACCAATCTTCAACTATGCATTTAGCATTTCCCGATTACCTTATCATTGGTCTTTACTTTGTGGTTGTGTTGAGTGTTGGTTTTATGATCAAGTTCAAGATCAAAACCACCAACGATTTTTTGATGAGCAGCCGCAGCGTTCCGCTTTGGATAACCAGCCTTGCTTTTATCTCCGCCAATTTGGGTGCACAGGAAGTTATAGGCATGGCAGCCAGTGGTGCCAAATACGGGATCATGACCTCGCATTTTTATTGGCTCGGGGCTATACCGGCAATGGTGTTCCTTGGCATTTTTATGATGCCGTTTTATTACGGCAGCCGTGCCCGTTCAGTGCCCGAATATCTGGCGTTGCGCTTTGATGATAAAACAAGAGGCCTCAACGCTTTTGCGTTCGCCATTATGACAATATTCTCATCCGGTATTTCTTTATATGCACTTGCCTTGCTGCTTAAAGTTATTCTTGGTTGGAACTTTGAATTTTCGGTTTTTATGGCCGCCGCGGTTGTTCTTGGCTATACATTTTTAGGTGGACTTACCAGCGCTGTTTATAATGAAGTGCTGCAGTTCTTCTTAATCGTATTGGGTATTGCACCGGTTGTCTTCATCGGGCTGCGCGAGGCTGGCGGCTGGGAAGGAATCTCAAAAAATCTACCGCAGGCAATGGTCCATACCTGGAAGTACATGGGTTCGGCAGACGATAACCCGATGGGAGTGAACATGTGGAGCATGGCTATGGGCCTGGGCTTTGTAATGTCGTTTGGTTATTGGTGTACAGACTTTTTGGTGGTACAGCGGGCAATGATTGCGCGGAGTATGTCGGCAGCGCGGCGCACACCAATAATCGCATCTTTCCCTAAAATGATGATGCCGTTTATCGTTATTTTTCCAGGGCTTATTGCGCTGGCCCTTACCAACTCACACAGTGGTTTTTCGCTTCCGCTTAAAGCAGACGGGCGCACCGATTTTGATATGGCGCTACCTTCTTTAATTGCACATTATTATCCTTCGGGATTGCTGGGGGTGGGTATCACTGCACTGCTGGCTTCTTTTATGTCGGGCATGGCGGGTAATGTTACTGCCTTTAATACGGTTTTTACATTCGATATTTACCAGGCCTACATCAAGAAAGATGGAACAGATCAGCATTACCTGATGGTGGGCAAAATGGCTACGGTATTTGGTATTCTTGCATCTATCGGTACAGCGTATCTCACCAGCGGCTTTAATAACCTGAATGATTTTTTGCAACTGGTTTTTAGTTTTGTAAATGCACCTTTATTCGCAACGTTTGCCCTCGGAATGTTCTGGAAACGTACTACAGGCCACGGGGCCTTTTGGGGATTGTTATTGGGAACCTTGCTGGCAGCCGTTTTTCACGGCCTTACACTATCTGAAGGAAATAAGGGTGGCTGGTTGGGCGGCCCTATTTATACATTCCACAGCGCTATGGGGCAGGCATTTGCCGTAGCAACAGTGGCGTGGACAGGATGTTTTATTATCACCATTTTGGTGAGCCTCTTCACAAGGCCGAAAGAAGAAAAAGACCTGGAGGGATTGGTTTACAGTCTAACGCCAAAACTGAAAGATGCCAAAAGCCCGGTGGTAATAGCTATTGTAATGATTATTTTAGGATTAATACTTAATCTCATTTTCTTCTGATGAAAAAACTCACCGACCTACGCTTTATTATCGGCATATTCTTCAGTCTAACCGGCCTGATATTATTGCTGAGTTATTTTATAAAAACCGAAAACAATCACCCCGAAATGAATTTGTATTCAGGTGGGTTGATGTTGGTATTCGGATTGCTGATGTTGGTGTTGTTTTATAGGGGAGATGCGGAGAATGCGTAAATCATAGCCACAGATTCACAGATTAAATGCAGTAATGCAAATAATTTATAAGCAAAATAGATCATGAGCATTTGGAATGGCTTTTGATATTTATTTGTATTAATCTGTGAATCTATGGCTATGTATTGATATCTATACCATAGGAAAAGGTTGCCCGTTACTGTAATTATTTTGTTTTAATTTTGCCTTATGGAAACTGAAACCGTACAATTCCGCAATTACTATAAAGACGATCCTATTACAGTGGCTGTGCGCGGGCATTATAAAAAAATGCGCGAGCGGCAGACTGTAGAATATGTGCAGCGGATGAAGAAAAAGTATTTGACTTTTGATAAGCCCATGCACGTGTGGGATGCCATGGAAAAACTGAATGCGCTGATTGATGTAAGCGACCCCGATTTGACCTTGCCCAATGTGCAGCACCTGATACAGGCTGCCGAAGGTGCCCGCGAGGCCGGTGAGCCTGACTGGATGCAACTGGTTGCGCTGATACACGACATGGGAAAAGTAATGTACCTGTGGGGGGCAGATGAGGATGGCACCAGCCAGGCAGAACAGTGGGGACTGGTGGGTGATGTATTTGTGGTGGGAGCAAAACTGCCCGATACATGCGTATACCCGGAGTTCAACGCTTTGAACCCGGATATGGGTGATGGAAGATATAATACACCCCTTGGAGTTTACGAGGCAGGTTGCGGCTTCGATAATCTTGAACTTGCGTGGGGGCACGATGAATACTTATACCAGGTGCTAAAGCACCACCCCGAAAATAAAATCCCCGAACAGGGGATGGTGGCCGTTCGTTATCACTCGTTTTATCCGTGGCATAACGGAAACAGCTATGCTGAACTGGAATGCGAGAAGGATAAAACTTACAAGGAATGGGTGAAATCATTCAACCGTTTCGACCTGTACACCAAGCGCCACGAGTCTTTTGAATTAGCTTCAATTAAAGACTATTACCAGCCTATTATTGAGAAGTATTTGGGAAGTGGGCCGATTTTTTGGTGATAGTGTCAATACAACTTTGGCTGATATAGATTCTTATTGACACTATTTTTGACTACGCTGAAAATACATTACCTTTTAAATAGTTGCTTATATTGGATCGTTATGCGTATTAACCAAGTATCCCGATGAAAATAGTATTCGCACTAATATCAATACTTATTTTCCAAAATAGTATCGCTCAGACCTTGGCGGAAAAAGAATTATTCAAACAGGCATTAGCAATCCAAGGCTTCAAAGTATTTGTATACGTAGATAGTATTTCGAACCCAGAGTTAAAGGAAGCCTTAAATGTATTAACAGAAAAGTTAACGGAACTTTCAAAAATTATCCCATCAAAGCAACTGAATTTGTTAAGAAAAGTTCCTATTTGGGTAGAATATAAATTAAAGCCAGACGGCGCCATGTGGTATCACAAATCAAAGGAATGGGTTACTACAAATGGTTATCCTGCCGAAATTGCTAAATGTGTCGAAATCTGTAACATCAAAAACTTTTTAGCCTGGCAAAAGTTAAATCAACCTTTCATGGTATTACATGAATTAGCACACGCTTATCATGACCGAGTATTGGGTTCAGATAATCCAAAAATTCTTGCAGCATACCAAAACGCCCTGGCAAGTAAAAAGTATGAAAGTGTAGATTATAATTTAGGTGGCAAGAAAAGAGCGTATGCGCTAAATGATGCGGATGAATATTTTGCTGAATTGACAGAAGCATATCTTGGTGAAAATGACTATTACCCATTCAATAAATCTCAATTAAAGAATTTCGACTCCATGGGTTATAAGTTAATGCAAAAAATCTGGAATTGACCACAAGACAAAAGCTGTGCTACGACTAGCTTCATAAAATATCGGATTTAGTTAAGGAGAAGCTAAGTGGATAACCGCGGCACAATCAATTTAAAAAGCAACCACAATGCGAAAATTAAAAATACAGAGGCAAATCTAAAGGTCCTCGTCTGAAACCCTACCCAGAACCAAGCTATTGCTGCAATTTCTCAATAAGTTAAGCCAGCACAAATTATAGGCATAACCGTATTTCTTTTTTCCTATTTTTAAAGTTCCGGCATCTGTAAAAAGAGTACACGGACTATGAGAAATAAATTTATACCCCTCAGTAAATCTTTTTTCCTTTTGCTTCTTACAGGTGTTTCTATTTGCTCCTTTGCAGAGAAAAAAACCGGGAAGTTCACTGCAAAACCTTTCGAGAACAAAGTTTTTATTGAAGAACGCGGACAATTTACCCAACGCGCTGCCGAGAATGGAATTTCCTTTCCTGAAAAAGTACTTTTTGGGGTAGAAAATGAAGGGGGCTTTGCTTATTTCGGCCAATCGGGCTTAACATTTCTATTCGCCGAATACAAACCGATTGAATTGGAAGATGGGGATGAGAAGGATGGAAAAGGGGAGGAGGAAGAATTAGATAAAAAGAAACTTGAAAGGGGTTGGCATTCGGTGAATCTGAAATTTTTAAATGCAAATCCGCGGGCAGAAGTTGTAGCCGAAAATAAGGTAAGCGAATATTACAATTATGCCTGCTTTAAGGATAGCGCGCGGTACAACTTTGTTCCTGCTTACAAAAAGATAAAGTATACAAACCTTTATCCCGGTGTGGATGTCGAATTTGAATTGCCGGCGCAGGGGGGAATAAAATATCAATTTGCGGTACAACCCGGTGCTACAATTCCTGAAATTTCTTTTGAACTTAGTGGAACCGAAAACCTGTCCATTGATCCGAATGGGAACCTGCTTATCAATAGTATATTCGGTAAACTTACCGACCACGCACCAACTGCGTATACATCCATTTCGCATCAGCCAATTGCAGTAAAATATGGTTTAGAGGGTAACCAGGTAAAATTCCTGTTTCCTTCCTCCCGGGTTTCTTCAGCAGAAGGGATTGTGATTGATCCCTGGATAACATCTACGACTTTTGCAGCGACCAATAGTGCGTTCGACATTCAGGAAGATGGGGCAGGTAATGTATTTGTTATCGGCAGCACTTCCAACTACCAGGTGCAGAAATACGATCCAACCGGTGCGTTGACGTGGACCTACGTTACGGCCTCCGTTTTTCTCGGCGATATCGCCGTTGATAATCCCGGAAATGTTTACATCATCGGCGGTTATCCGGCCGGAAAAAGGCAAAAGCTGGATCCGAACGGAGTGCAGCAATGGGTGTTTTCAGGGTTATCGGAGGAGTGGAGGTTGGCGTTCGATTATTCTAAAACGGTACTAACAATTGGCGGCTACTTTGTAGACCCGGGCGGTAATAACTTAGGTCGCTTCGACACCAGCACCGGGGCCATCAGCAATGAAATAATTTACGGCGCCGAAACGCGGGGAATTGCTACGGATTGTAACGGCGATATGTATTCGCTGCATGTAACATTTGGTTATGCAGGTGTGGCCGCGTCTAACACGCTTAAAAAGACGAATGCAAATTTCACCCCGGGGGGCTCGGTGCCAAGTGGCTTTTTACTGGCCGAAGCGGAACCGGCCAGGGGATATGCTCCAAATCCAGGATATTCTGTTCCCATTTACCAGGGTATAAATGCCTTAACGGTAAGTGGGCCATACGTTTATATTTTTGATGGAGGTTCCGTCCGTAGATTTGACAAAACCACACTCACTTTCATCAACAGTGTTAATGTGCCCAATGGCTCGGTAATGATGTGCAGCGGAATCGCCGCCGATCATTGCGGAAATATTTATGCCGGTACCATGAACGGAATTGCGCAGTTTGATTCAACGCTTACCTACCAGCAAACCATTGCTGTGCCGGGCGTTGTTTATGATATATTGTTGAGTAATGCAGGCGACCTGCTGGTTAGTGGCGCCGGTTTTTTGGGCAGCTTTGGCATTACATGCGGTGTACCCGCTCCGCTGAGCGCAACTACAAATACAAGCTGCTCAGGAACGGGAGCAGTTACCATCGTTCCATCGGGAGGAATAGGGCCGTATACTTATCTCTGGCAACCGGGTGGACAAACCACTGCCAGCCTTAATAACCTTCCTGCCGGAACTTACCCTTATGTAGTAAGCGATGCATTCTGCCATACTTATCCGGACACGGCGATAGTTAACGCAAGCCCGGTTGCTGCTTTTAGCGGAGTTAGCACGGGCGTGAGCAACGGCGGGGCCAACAGCGTTTGTGCTGCTGATGCCATTCAATTCAGCGATGGCTCAACAGTAAGTTCAGGAACTATTGTTGGCCGGGCCTGGGATTTTGGAGATGGAAGCCCTGTTGATGTTTCACAAAATCCACAACATGTTTATACTTCATCCGGACCATACAATGTGGTGCTTATCGTAACCACGGATATGGGCTGTGCAGATACCTCTACCGTACCTATTGTAGTCTATCCGATTCCGTTATCTGACTTCACAGCCCCATCGTTTTGCCCGGGTGTGCAGGGAAGTTTTACTAACCTAAGCAGTATTTCATCCGGTACTATCAGCAGCTACACGTGGAATTTTGGAGATGGTTCGTCCACCAGTAATTTACAGAGCCCTGTCCATTCTTATGCGCTGCCAAATACCTACAATGTGAACCTTTCGGTAACCAGCGATAATGGTTGTGTGCATGATACTACCATAGCTGTACTGGTTAATGCGGCTCCCGTAGCTGATTTCTCAGCCACCAATGTTTGCCTGGGGGCTGCTAGTGTATTCACTGACCTTTCATCGGTAGCCGGTCCTGCAACCATAAGCAGTTGGGCCTGGGATATTGGCAACGATGGGAGTGTTGATTACACTATACCAAATGCAACAAACACATTCGCCACGGCAGGAACATTTAATGTACTGCTTACAGTTGTCTCATCAGCGGGTTGTGTTGATGATACTTTGGTACCGGTAACAGTTTTTGCAGGTGTAACTGCCAATTTCAGCGCTGCCAATGTTTGCCAGGATGTTGCTGCTGTTTTTACCGATCAGAGCACAGCCTTATCGGGTAATATTGTAAGCTGGGGCTGGACTTTTGGTGATGCAAGCTTTGGTTCCGCTCAAAGCCCTACACACAATTACGCCGCAGCAGGAACCTACCCGGTTCAACTGCTCATAACTTCTAACGAGGGATGTACTGACAGCATTACAAAGCCGCTGACAGTGTACCCAACACCGGTTGCGGATTTTGCGAGCACTCCGGCAAACGGATGTGTACCACTTAATGTTGCCTTGAATGACCAAAGCACAATCGCAACGGGCAATAATGTGGCGTGGAGTTGGAAGGCAGGAACCCTCTTTTCATCGGCTCAGCAAAATGGCAGCTTTAATTTTACTGCTGACGGAACTTACAACATTACCCTTACCGTTACCAGCGATAACGGTTGTACAGACAGTCTTACAAAAACGATTACGGTGTATCCTGTACCGGTAGCGAATTTCAC
>JAQBNQ010000282.1 GCA_028288545.1 Bacteroidota bacterium | reverse complement strand
GGTACTTTTTCGCATGTGCTAAAACTCCCACTGGCATTTTTCAGCAAACGAAGCAGCGCAGCCATTTCCAAACAAATTGATCAAAGCGAAGGAGTATCGTCCATCGTCAATGCATTTTCACAGCAGATACTACCCGAAGTGATCAGTTTAATTGGAATACTGATCATTATGTTTTGGCAGAACGTGACATTAACGCTCATTGCAGTTTCCATTATACCGGTGTACTTGTTTATAGCGTGGCGTTCGTCATTAAAACTGGAGTCAGATCTGTCGAAATACTATGAGCGCTGGGAGGAGGTTTCCTCCAGGATACAGGATGCGCTGAGTGGCGTTAAAACCGTAAAACTATCCGGGGCGGAAAATCGTGAAGTGGATATGCTTCAACAAATATCGGATGAGGCTTATAAGGATTACGTTAAGCGTTCAAGGCGCGGAAACAAGTATGTTTTTTGGCAGGAAATATTAACCCATTTGTCGGGTGCTTTGGTTTTAGGATATGGCGGATACATGACACTTGAACATAAACTTACGCCCGGCGATGTTGTAATGTTTGTGGCATATTTAGACCGGCTTTATGGTCCTATCGACTCACTAACCAGTTTGTGGGTGGGCTTACAACAAAATGTGGCTTCCATAGCCCGGGCATTTAAATTGCTGGATAATAATGCAGAGGAAAAACAAGGCAATTCATTATTGATTAAACAAGGTAAGATCGAATTTAAAAATGTAAGATTCGGATATACGCCGCAAAGAGAGATATTAAAAGGAATTTCGTTTGTGCTACAGCCAGGTAAGATAACAGCCCTGGTAGGCACGTCAGGCGCGGGTAAAACAACTACAGTTGACTTGCTGATGAAATTGTATGAACCTGCCACTGGGGAAATTCTGATTGACGGGAAAAATATTGCCCAATTCAGCGCTACTTCTATACGCGGGCAAGTTGGAATGGTGGCGGCCGATGGCGCTGTTTTTAGAGGAACCCTGGCTTATAATATCCGGTACAAAAGACCTGATGCCTCCGATGAAGATGTAAAGGCGGCCGCCATATCCGCAGGTATGGAAGGCACCCTGCAAAGATTACCCGAGGGATTGCAAACCATGGTTGGCGAAAGCGGTATGGGATTATCTGTGGGTGAAAGGCAGCGGATTCAAATTGCAAGGATATTATTGGCCCAGCCACGTATCCTTATATTAGATGAAGCCACGGCCAACCTTGATTATGCTACCGAGGCGGAGGTGAAGAGAACAGTAGAAGAAATTCGCAAAGAGCACACCGTAATAATCATAGCTCACAGGTTTAGCATGGTGCGCGATGCCGACCATGTAATCGTTTTATCCGGTGGCGAAATACTGGAAGAGGGAAGCCCGGCGCAACTGGTGCAAAAGGGCGGCTGGTTTGCGGATTTTGCAAATGCCGCTAACGAAGAGGAAGAAGATGAACCGGTAGATGAAGCGATTGAAGAGGTGGAGGAAGAACAAAACGAAGAGGAATAGTGTTTCACTATGGCAGCCTCGGTCTGCGTGTGATTGAATGAGGCATATAATTTGCCTATATTTCCGTTATTTTAATATTACAAATCAGCAGCATGAAGGACTTTGTAAAAACACTTATGGGTTTAGGTATAACAGTAGGCCTGTCAGACAGGGAAAACTTTGTGAAGAACGTATCTGAGCTGATTCAAAAATACCAGGACGATCCCGAAAAAGCAGAGAAGTGGTCAAGGGCAGCAGTGGAGTATTTGCAGGGAGTTAGAGATAACATTAACATGCAAAGCGCTTTAAAAAGTGCCGTAGCTGATGGTGGAATGGCAGATGGGAAAAGTGTACAGGAACTAACAGACGCCGTGAAGGAACTAACACACGAGTTGCAACAAATGAAGGACAAAAAATAAGGACCGATTTCTTTTGATACGGATAATTTAAGTCGTAAAATATATGTTTAAAGTTTTCAGGATACGTCTTTATTATCTTCGCGTTTTACGGGGTATTTCTATTGTTTATACGCTGCTCGGTTTTTTCATCATCAACTGGATGAGCGTAAGAAGGTACACCTACTTTCTGATACCGCGCAAATATAAAATCAATGGTGCCATTCGTTCCATGCCCGAAAGGCTGAGAATTGTAATTGAAGAATTGGGGCCGACCTTTGTAAAATTCGGGCAGATAATAGCCGACCGGCCCGATATTGTTTCCGAAAAATTACGCTTTGAGTTAAAGAAACTTCAGTCAATGGCGGAGCCCATTGATCACGATTTTGCCATGCGCCTGATTGAAGAGGAATTGGGTACACCCATAGAAAAATACTTTGCCCATGTAAACAGGGAGCAGTGTATTGGCGCCGCATCAATCGGACAGGTGTACCAGGGCCGGCTTATTAATGGCGATGAAGTAGTAATAAAAATTCAGCGACCTGATATTGAGGATAAGATTGAACTGGATCTGCAGTTATTAAAATACCTGGCGCAGCAACTGGTTGAAGAGTACCCCGGTTTTGCCGCCGTTGACATTGTGGGCTTTGTAGAAGAGTTTGGCGAAACGCTAAAGCAGGAAATGAATTACGTAAGCGAAGCGGCAAACATTGTGCGCTTTGGCGATATGTTTAAGGATGTTACCTACTGCAAAATACCACGGGTATATCTTGAACTCAGTACTCCCCGCTTATTGGTGTTGGAATATATTTCCGGTACCCCACCCGATAGTATAGAGCGGCTGGTTGCACAAGGACTGGATCCCGATGAAATTGCCATAAACGGAATTCATGTTTTAATGACCATGATATTTAAACATGGCTTTTTTCATGCAGACCCACACCCCGGTAATTTATTTGTTCAACCCGGTAACCGCATTGCGCTAATTGATTTTGGAATGGTGGGCAGTTTAAAGCCATCTCATATGCATTTTTTGGCCGGCTTTATTTTAGGACTGGCTAAAACCGATGCGCGGATAATCACCGAATCATTGCTTACCCTTTGCGGCAAGAAATTTTTTGCAGATAAAGATGACCTGGAGTTTTACGTTAATGATATGCTTACCCGGCACGGATCCTTTAATTACGAGAAAATAAATTTTTCGCAGATATTGAATGAAAGCATTAAGATAATGCTGAAGTACGAATTGAAGATACCGGCCAGCATCTACCTGTTGCTGAAGGCCCTTGCCACTATCGAAAATTTTGGGGCTAAACTAAATCCTCATTTGTCTTTACCCACCATTATTAAGCCCTATGCAGAGGAGCTGATAAAAAAACGCTACTCCCCTACCATCCTTGCGCATGAAGTGTTTGATACTTTAAAGGATTATGTTTCGCTGGTGCGCGATTTTCCGGCAGAGATGAACGAGATACTTTTTAAACTGAAACAGGGCAAACTTATTCACGAGATACACTTGGGCGAGCATGAGTTGATGGGCAAAGTGGTTAGAAGCGCAGGTGGAACCATTGCCCTTGCTGTAATGATCGGTTTTATGCTGGCTGGCTCCATTATTCTGGGTGTTTGGGGTAAATCGCCCTGGATGGGGGATGTAATGTTCTCCCTGGCCGCCTTTTTCTCCTTCTGGTTCCTGATGAGGCTGTTTTTGCGTAGCGGAAGCTAAGGCCAAAAATACTTTCTGTTTCCTTTTTTATTTTAGCGGTACTTGTATTAACATTATCACCATAATACACAAACTATGGGTCGCGCGTTCGAATACCGGAAAGAAAGAAAACTTAAGAGATGGGGAGCAATGGCGAAGGCCTTTACCCGCATAGGAAGAGAAATTGCTATTTCAGTAAAAGAGGGAGGGGCCAACCCCGATACCAATGCGCGGTTGAGGGCTGCCATACAGAACTCCAAGGCCGCCAATATGCCAAAGGACCGTGTGGACTCGGCTATTAAAAAGGCTTCATCTAAAGAAGAGAAGGCTTACGAAGAAGTATCATACGAAGGCTATGGGCCGCACGGAGTGGCTATTGTAATTGACACCCAAACCGATAACCCTACACGCACTGTAGCCAACATGCGCCTTATCTTCAAAAAGACAGGCAGCGATCTTGGCAATAGTGGATCGGTAGAATATATGTTTAAGAAAAAGGCCGTGTTTAAATTTGCCAAGGGCGCACTGAATCCTGAAGAACTGGAATTTGAATTGATAGATGCGGGTCTTAGCGAATTGCAGGTAGAGGATGATCTGTTAATTGCCTACTGCGATTTTTTTGACTTTGGAAGGCTTTCAAAAGCCTTGGAAGAAAAAGGTATTGAACTGACTGAATCAACCTACGAAAAGATACCCGACTTTTTTAAAGAGGGCCTAACCGACGAACAAGCCGAAGATGTTATTAAAATGATTGACAAGCTGGAAGAAGATGATGATGTGAGTCATGTGTTTCATAATATGAAATAGACGCTGGACACTAGATAATAGACACAAGACTTGAGATTCTCAAACTAACAGGGCCCCTTGTATTGTCTAATGTCTAACATCTTGCGTCTTGAATCTAGCTAACTCCTTTTATTTCGCTTACTACAAATTTTATATCATCGTAGCTTATATCATCGCCGGCATTTTCCTTTATCGTTTTTAAGGACATGTAACCGTATTTGTCAATCAGGTTTTTAAGCTGGTTAATTTTTTCGCCGGATACAAAATCAGATGCCTTTAAATCGCCCGATTCAACAAACTGTGCCAAATGGTTTGCAATAGTTTGGGGTGACATACCTCTTTGCGCAGCGATTTCAGCAGTAGATAAACCCTGCCGATGCATATCCAGCGTTGCCTGGTAAGTGCTGGAATATCCGGCATCCGCCTTAATCGGCCGTTTCGCTTTTTTCTCGCGCTTAGGTTGCTTAAGACTTATCCTGGAGGCAAGATTTTTCATTTTGCAATACTCCAGTACCTGCTCTAAAAACTCTTTTCCGTAGCGCTGTACCTTTACATCTCCAAAGCCGCTTATCTTTTTCATGTCGGATAAGCTTTGTGGCAGATACGCCGATAACTCTATCAAACCTGCATCACTCAAAATAATATACGGCGGTACATTTTCGCGGTCTGCTATCATTTTTCGCAACTCCTTTAAACGCGAGAACAATTCCTTTTCATAATTCACTTCAGCAGGCTCTCCATAAACACGCGTCGGCTCTTCAACCACTTTGCTCTTGGCCAGTTGTACAGTGGTTTTCCCCTGCAATACATCGCTGCTTTTTGGAGTAAGCCGCAACTTTGGAAATTCATCTTCAGTTTGCTGTAAAAAACCTTTTGCTATTAAATCCCGGAAATAAGTTGCCCAATCCTCTTTCGAAATATCAGCACCAACACCATAGGTTTTTAATAGCTTATGTTCCTCCCGAATTTTTTCTGCTTTTGAACCCCTCAAAAAATCGATGGTATAGTTTATTCCAAAATTTTCTTTCAACCTAAATACTGCCGAAAGTGCCTTTTGGGCAATTACCGTTCCATCAACCAGATCAAACTTGCTAAGGCACACATCACAGCTGCCGCAATTGTCAGGTGCGCTTTCATCAAAATAATTCAGTAAGTATTTTCTGCGACAGGTTGTTAGCGTAGCGTACTTGGCCATTTGGTCCAACTTGCGGCTAAGTATTTGTGTTTGTTCTGCGTTGTTATTAATAAACACAAACTTCTTCAGCTTCATCACATCGCCCGATGAGTAATACAGTATAGCCTCGCTGTGTAAACCATCTCTGCCTGCACGGCCTGTTTCCTGGTAATAACCTTCAATGTTTTTAGGTATATCGGCATGTATCACAAACCGCACGTTCGGTTTATCAATGCCCATTCCAAAAGCGATGGTTGCCACTACAATTTTTATTTCATCGCGAATAAATTTCTCCTGTGCCCTATCGCGTTCTGTTTTTTCCAGTCCGGCGTGATAGGCAATTGCATTAAACCCTGCATTGCGAAGATCACCGGCAAGTGTTTCGCAACCTGCACGGGAAAGACAGTAGATGATACCGCTTTCATCTTTATGCTCCGCCAGGTACACCAGTAATTTATCAAACAGGTTTTTCTTTGCTTCAACATAGTAAGTGATATTGGCACGATTGAAGCTGGAGATAAAAACCTGCGGAGATTTTAATTCTAATTTATCAACCACATCTTTCCGTACCAACTTGTCGGCCGTTGCAGTTAAAGCAACAACCGGCACATCAGGAAATAAATGTTTCAACCTTGCCAGTTGCAAATACTCCGGCCTGAAGTCATGCCCCCAACTTGAGATGCAATGCGCCTCATCAATAGCAAAAAGCGCAACGCGGCAATCCTTTAAAAAATTCAGGAAAACATCTCCGCCCTGTAACAATCGCTCGGGTGCCACATATAGCAATTTCAACTTACCTTCGTAAACCTGTCTTGTTATCTGCGTTTGCTCCTCGGAAGTTAATGAAGAGTTTAAAAAAGCTGCATTGATTCCATTTGCCCTCAAAGCATCTACCTGGTCCTTCATTAAAGAAATAAGTGGAGATACTACCACTGTCAATCCTTCAAAAAGCAAAGCAGGTACCTGGTAGCAAAGCGATTTTCCACCCCCGGTTGGCATTAGTACAATGCAATCTTTTCTCTGCAGAATACATTCAATTACATGCTCCTGCTCTAACCGGAAATTGTCATAACCGAATTTGTGCTTTAAAATTTGCTGTGCTTGCTGAATTGTAGGCATGGGGAATAAATAGTTGCGTAAAATAATGATTTTTAAACGAGGTTTTCTCATCTTGCTTCAATGATCAGATTTCAAAACAAGGTTGTTGTTATTACAGGGGGGGCGGCAGGCATAGGCAAAGCCGCAGTTGAGAAATTTGCCCGCGAAGGTGCAGCGGTGGCAATTTGGGATGTAAACGAAACTCAGGGCAAAGAACTGGAGCTTTTATTGCTAACGGACGGCTTAATTGCCCGATTTATAAAAGTAAACACCGCTGATTATGCCGAAGTTGAAATAGCAACAAAAGAAATTATCAGGCAATTTGGCAAAATAGATGTGTTGATTAACAATGCAGGCATAACCCGCGATGCCACTTTACAAAAAATGACGGTTGATATCTGGCAGCAGGTTATTGATGTTAACCTTACCGGGGTTTTTAATTGCACCAAGGCCATTTCAGCCAATATGATAGAAAATAAGTCCGGTAGAATAATCAATACTTCCTCTATTGTAGGTTTATATGGAAATTACGGCCAAACTAATTATGCGGCAGCCAAAAGCGGTATTATCGGTCTAACTAAAACATGGGCGCGCGAGTTAGGAAAATATAACATTACAGTTAATGCTGTAGCCCCGGGCTTTATTGCAACAGATATGATAGCTACAATTCCTAAAAAAGTAATTGAGGCCATGAAGGAGAAAGTGCCTTTAAGAAAATTGGGAAGCGCTGAAGATGTGGCCAATGTTTATGCATTTTTAGCAAGCAATGACGCCGCCTTTGTTTCGGGGACAGTGATAAGTGTAGACGGGGGATTAACGATATAATTTTTTGAGATGATTTTTGTAACTGGTGCAACTGGTTTTTTGGGTTCATACCTGGTAAAGAATCTTATCAGCAAGGGCGAGAAGGTCCGCGCTTTAAAAAGAAATACATCAAGCCTTAAATTGCTCGGGGACTTTGCAAAGAATGTAGAATGGGTAGATGGCGATGTGCTGGACGTGCCGTCTTTGGAAAATGCTATTGAGGGGGTTGAAAAGATATATCACTGCGCAGGGATTTTTGCTGCACATGACCGTGAAAAAGGAATGGCCATTAATGCAGAAGGCACAGCCAACGTATTTAATATAGCACTTGACAAGCAAGTAAAAAAAGTACTTCACGTAAGTTCAACCATTGCACTTGGACTGCCCTTAAACGGGCAGATGATGGATGAAAATTATTATTCGCCCACCGAAAAACTGAAGTTCGATTATTTTAAAAGTAAGCGCCTGGGCGAGTTGGAAGCATGGCGGGCCAATGCCGAAGGACTTGATGTGGTGATTGTAAATCCCGCAGGATTATTAGGTGCGGGGCCATGGAGTACCGAACCACTAAACACTTTTAAGATCGTTTATAATGGCTTAAGTTTTTACACTGAAGGAAGTAACGCGTTTGTAGATGTAAGAGATGCCGCGGAGGTAATGGTGCGCTTAATGAACAGCGAAATTAATGGTGAACGATTTATACTCACCTCCGAAAATATTGGACTGAAAGATTACCTGTGCCAGGTTGCTGATGCTTTAAAAGTTAAGAGACCCGGCTATCAATTAAGCAATGCGCTGGGCCAATTAGCCTGGCGCTACGAGGGACTTAAATCACTAATAACCGGAACAAAGCCCTCCTTTACAAAAGATGATTTAACCATAGCGCGGATTCCGTTTACTTATAGCAATGCAAAAGTACTGGCAGCAACCGGCTTTACGTTCAGACCGCTTTCAGAATCCATTCGCGACACGGCCCAAAGCTTCATTGAATCGGAAAAGAAAGGTTTGGATTACGGAACATTTAATTGAAAACACAAATGACCTTAAGTACTTTAAATACTCTTGCTTTAGTGTGGATAGGCGTTGGCGTAGTTGCCTTTCCTTTTCTACTTAAAATAACCCAACCCTACGGGCGGCACGTAAGTGAAAAATGGGGGCCCATGATTGGCAACAAACTTGGCTGGGTTTTGCAGGAATTCCCCTCGCTGATATTTTTAACACTCTTTTTTTTGTTGGGCACCGGGACTAAAACAAAATTCGCGTGGTTCCTTTGGGCCTTATGGGCAATTCATTATTTCAATCGCAGCTTTATATTTCCGCTAAGAATTAAAACCAAGGGCAAAAAAATTCCTCTGCTTATCGTGGGTTCTGCTATTTGTTTCAACTTTGTCAATGGTTTTTTGAATGGCACATACCTGGGTAATTTCGGAGGGACCTATAGTGATGACTTGTTTACATCGCCGCGGGTGATCATTGGCTTTTTGATCTTCATTACCGGGGCTTTTATCAACAACCAGTCCGACACCATTCTTATTAATTTGCGTAAGCCCGGAGAAACAGGATACAAAATACCTGTGGGCGGCCTTTTCAGATTTGTCTCCTGTCCAAATCTATTTGGCGAAATGGTAGAATGGCTAGGCTTTGCCCTGATAGCCAACTCGTTACCTGCCTGGAGTTTTTTTATATGGACCGTAGTAAACCTGGTTCCGCGAGCGCTTGACCATCATAAATGGTATTTACAACAATTTAAAAACTATCCGAAAGAGAGAAAAGCCGTGTGGCCTTTTGTGCTTTAATCCTTTGCCCCATCTTATTTCCACGCCTCTATAACCTTGCCGACAGTTGGGATTATTTATAGATTTGCGGCCCCTCTGAATGCAGATTTTACCTTCGCTCCGGATATAAGTTGTATTGACTTGGTATTCGGGCTTAACGATGAGATAACAAAAAATTAATTAAAGCACACTACTATTGCCCATGCGTAATTTTACCCTTCTGCTCTTGCTGGTTATTGGAACACATTATTCGACAACTGCACAAACCAGGTGCGCCAGTTTTGAAAGTATTTTAGTGGACGCCTGCGGAAGTCCCGAAGGAATCAACGAAATGTTTCGGTTTAGGGTTGGACCTAACAATCTCAATACAGCAAATTTAAGCGTTACATGGAGTTCAAATCCATGGCTAGGAGTTTGCCAAAACGCGCAAACAGCTGAAAACGTAGTGGCCTGGAACCGGACCATCCAAAGCTGCGGCCTTTTGGTGGAGCCTGTTGGAGGAGTTTTGCCGGCAGGAAAAGAAGTTCTTTTTATTACCAGCGAAACAGTTGATACACTTTTGTACTCGTTCGCGGCTTTGCATGATACGCTTATAGTTCTTTTTCAATGCGGAGCTACTACTGTTGGGCATTTTAAGAATTACCAGGCAGGAGCGGGAGCCCGTACTACCATTTTAAGTTTTTCGGGAACAGGTGGATGTTCCGACACGGCTACCTATATTGTAGATAGTCTTATTAACCAAAACGGAATACATTCTGCCAGTTCCGGTGATGGAGCTACGGCTAATTTCAGCAATGGCATCGTCACCTATTCAAACCAGGGATGCACTCCTGTGGTTCCGGTATTGAGCGTTAGTATATTGACGAATGACACTTCAGTTTGTCCGAACAGAAATATTTTGCTACACGCAGTTGCTGCCAATTATAAAAACCTGAAATGGGTTGGCGGCACCGGTACTTTCTCTTTTCCTGACTCATTAAACACCACCTACACTCCTGGTGCCAATGATGCATTTCCGGTTTCATTAATATTAAGAGCTTATCAAAGCTGTACCGGCGATTCACTGTCTGACACTATAAAAATATCAAGGATGTCAAACCCGGTTAGTTTAAGCAGCCCGGGAAATACCATCACCTGTTCAACCCCTCAAATTACAATTACTGCCACCGGCACCGGATTAACGTACGATTGGGGTGGTGGAAATAATACTTCTACCAAAACAGTTACCGGCAGTGGGATTTATACTGTAACAGCAACTGATGCTGTTTTCGGATGCACAACTATTTTGTCTGACACTATCGGACAAAATATTACTGTGCCCAATGCAAGTATTGCGCCACCAACTGCTCTTTCATGTCACGTACCAAGCGTTACACTGACGGCCTCTTCAACTCCCACCGGTGCCACTTATAACTGGGGCGGCGGCGTTACAACTGCCTTAGATACAGTTACTGCCATCGGAAATTATATTGTTACGGTAACCGATCCGGTGAATGGTTGTGCGGCTACAGCAAGTGCTACAGTTATCTCAAGCGGAGGATCAGTAGGCTTAACGCCAACTCATCAGGATGCAGGCTGTAATAACAGTGGCTCAGCAATGGTTACCGTTACTTCAGGCACATCTCCATATACCTATATCTGGAATACAAACGATACCACTGCATCTATTTCATCACTTGGTGCGGGTACCTACATCGTAACAGTAACCGACGCGAGTGGGTGTTCAGGTATTGAGAGTATTGCTATTGCAGCTTCAGGCGCGTTAAACTTAACGCCAACAATTACGGATACCCACTGTGGCCTTAACAATGGTTCGATTAGCATAACTTCTAACGGAACAGCACCTTTCAGGTATCATTGGAACACCGGAGATACAACCTCTACCGTTTCGAACCTGGCATCTTCAACTTATTTGGTTACTGTTACTGATGCAGGTAGCTGCACTGGCACAGCCAGTTTAGTAGTAGGGCCATCTACAGATAGTACAGTCATTATCTCTTCCGACAAACTGATCATGTGCAGTGGTGATACGGCGCACCTTTGTGCGCCGGCAGGTTACGCATCCTACAACTGGAATTTAGGTGGAACCGGCCAATGCATTGCAACAACCCTGGCGGGGAACTATTACGTTACCGCAACAGATAACGGGGGTTGCACGGCAACGTCCAACCATATCTCTATTAGTGTTCATTCACTGCCACCGGTATCAATTTCTGTAAATGGCGATACCTTGAGAGTATATGCAGCAACTACTATCCAGTGGTATTTAAATGGCTCGGCTATTTCTGGCGCAACTGCAGATGTATATATCGCTTCAGTTGGCGGCAATTATACAGTAGCCGTTACGGATACAAACGGGTGCAGGGCAGTTTCTACTGCGGCCGTTGTTACAGTAGGCATCAATGATATTAAGGACGAACAGCTAGGATTTTATCCCAACCCTTCGGCGGATGGAAACTGGACACTGCAGGTTGGCACTAGCCTTATCCAAAGCGAAATTGAAATTGTAGATAACGAGGGAAGGATAGTTTACAAATCTGAGATACGCGATTTGAGAACTGAAATTTCTCTGAGCGTTTCGCGCGGCATTTACTTAGTGCATGTGTACAACAGCGAAAGCAATATTTACCGCAAACTGATAAAGTTATAATTGCAGCGCCCGGGTAACCGGGCGCTCTTAGTTTATTTCGGCCCCCAGTTTCTTCCGCCTCCGCCACCGCCACCACCGCCGTTTCCCCGTTGTTGCATTCTTTGCTCGCGTATTTCCCTCAATTTTTCCTGGAACTTACGCTCAAGATTATAAAGCTGGTTCAGCTTTTCGGTTCCAAGGGCGCCTTCAAACTGTGGTTTATATTTTTTCTTTAGGTCCAACTTTTTTTGTTCCATGTCCAGTTGCTGCTCGGCTGTAAGATTCGATCCGAAGTTTTTTCTCAAAGTCTCCAGGTCGCCTTTATATACATTGTATACGGGCCAGAATTTCTGTGCCTCAGCAGGTGTAAGGTTCAACTGCTGTGTAATATAGGCAATCCTCAAAGCCTCTACCTTTTCAGCCA
>JAQBNQ010000582.1 GCA_028288545.1 Bacteroidota bacterium | reverse complement strand
TCGGTGGCCTTAGGCAATTGCAAGCAAGACCACACTAAGAATATACTGCGGGCGCAACTGGCGAAGCAAACTGAAACACTGAACGATAAAAGCTGGAAGGATGGTAAAGTGGGTTACCCTGATTTTGCCACCTGGCCCAGTTGGTGTTCAACCCTGCACCAGCAAATGTGGGTGGATTGGATAGAACGGGCGCATAAAGAAGGCGGTTTAAACATTATGGTGGCCCTTGCCGTAAGTAACCACTGCATAGGTTCCGCAGCTAAGTGTAAAGGCCCGGATGATGATGGACAGGTGATGCTAAACCTGATACAGGGAATTAAGGACCTTGTGGCACATTCAACGTTTATGGAAATAGCGCTTACGCCGCAGGATGTAAGACGCATTGTTGCCAACGGCAAACTGGCGGTGATACTGGGCAGTGAAATGGATAACATCGGCAATTTTTATTCTCCGGCCGACCATTACAAGGCTGATTTTAATCCCACTCCCACAAACCAACAGATACAGGCTGAACTGGATAAGTTGTGGAGCCTGGGTGTGCGATACATTTTTCCGGTGCATTTGATGAATACGGTTTTTGGAGGCACATCGCTTATTATGTCGCAATTAAATGTGGCTAATAAATTTACTACCGGCACGGAGTTTATACCCGAAAAGGTGAATACGAAGGAAAGCGGCATAGCCTTTAGGCTTGAACACCCGGGCGTTGGGCTAAACGCAATAACAAAAGCTTTTATGCCTTTGTTGGTGCCTAAAAACGTTAACCCGGGAAAGAAATCGAATTATACTTTTTGGGACACAGTACCGGGCTATGGGCATAGAAACTCGCTGGGACTAACCGAGCGCGGAAGATTCGGAATAAACTACATGATGAAGAAAGGCTTTTTGATTGATATAGATCACATGAGTGAGAAGATGGCAAACGAAGTGCTTGATATTGCGGTTAACAGCGACTACCCTGTAAACAGTGGGCACGATGGCCCCCGTGGCAGGGCTGGTACCGAGGGCGGACGCACGTTAAAGCAATATGCGCAACTGAAACAAATAGGTGGCATGGTGGGTACAGGCCACGGTAATAACGCCAGCGATTATGTAAAGACCTATCACCAGGTAGCAGAAATTATGGGTTACAGTCATGTTGCCATTGGCACTGATGTAGGAGGTTTCTCCGCCCTGCCTCAGCGCGACACAACGATAAAATTAGTGTATAACAATACCTTTACACGCTGCAAAACGGGCAACCGGAGTTGGGATATTAATACGGATGGGGTAGCTCATTACGGCCTGTGGCCAGATTATATCCGAAGCTGGGATTTAGCCGGTATGACGCCAAAGGAAAAAAATGTTTTTATGAGCTCAGCAGAGCATTTTACGGAAATGTGGGAGAAGTGCGAGGTGAGGAAGGGGTTAGTGAAGTAAATCTATAATCGCAGGGCTCGAGACGGAGACGCAAGAAACAAACATTCAATGAGTGCTATAAGTTTTTTTGAATACCTGGGGTTGGCGAATATTGAAAGAATTCATTCACAAACACTGGCGTGGATATTCTCAAACGATTTTAAAGGGTTCGACGGGCCTACCAAAAACCACCTGCTTCAACAACTTTTCAATATTGAAAGCGACGAAGTATTTGAAAAAGCCGAGACTGAAAAGAAACACTTAGATATAGTTATAGAAACAGACAAAAGTATAATTGCTATTGAAAACAAAATAAAATCCACTCAACATTCGGGTCAATTGGAAAGGTATGAAGAGGCAGCCGGGGTTATCGCTCCACACAAAAAAGTACGGCTGTATTATCTCACGCTTATTAATGAATCCGGTCCTGCTACCTGGACGAAGATAACCTATGCGCGATTGTTAGAGATATTGAGCGCAGAGCGGCTTGCGGCCAATGAGAAGCACTCCATGTTTTTCGAAGAGTATCTTATTTATTTGAAAAAATTAGTAAGCGCCGTAAATGAATTTGATACCCATGTTTTAGACCATGAATTTGTCTTTACAGATGGCAGTAAGAAAAAGGAGGAAAAAGTTGATTCGATGAATTTCATAGCAAACAATCAGCTTGAAACCATTTTGCAAAAAAGCTATTTAACCAAAATCGCATTGCAACTTAACAAACTACGGCCTACGGAATTCACTATCAATGAAACCAGAGGGGTGGCTTTATGCGATCTGACTTTTAAGAAAAACATACGGCATAACGAAGTAGATTTTGAGACCTTTATTCAATTGCAGGGCTCAAGTCTTAAGTTTTGTTTTTCAGCTAATCAAGGAGAGTTGGAAAGGATACATTCTGAATTACATGATTTCAAGGTCAGCCTGTTTCAAGTAAAGGTTAAATTAATGGAACCGATTTTACCATTGTTTCGCCAACTGAAAGGTAAAAATGGTTATGTGCGTTATAATCCGCCACGAAGCAACGCATATGTATCAATTTCGAAAACAATGAAGTTGCCTTATTACAGAATGAGTATTGAAGATTTGTGTACCTTACTTATTGAAGAACTTCAAAATGCGGCGATTCTTACTGATGAGCTTTTGAAATTATTGGGAACAAACTAATAGAAATTGCAAAATGGAAACGCTAAT
>JAQBNQ010000522.1 GCA_028288545.1 Bacteroidota bacterium | reverse complement strand
ATGAACCCAAATGGCGGCGATGTTAGCTCGCTATACATGGATGACGGATACCTTTTCTTTAACGTTACCCCTATGGAAATAAGGGTAGAGGGAGATTCAATTGATCTTGAGCTGCGCATTAGCGAAGGAGCGCAGGCTACCATCAATAAAGTATCTATTATCGGTAATACCAAAACCAACGAAAAGGTTGTTCGCCGCGAGTTGCGGACCCTGCCGGGTAATAAATTCAGCCGTACCGATTTGATACGTTCTCAACGCGAGATCATAAATCTCGGATATTTCGATCCGCAACAATTAGATGTGGTGCCAATTCCAAATCCTGAAAACGGAACCGTGGATATTGAATACCGGGTGGTAGAAAAACCTTCCGATCAGTTAGAACTTTCGGCAGGTTATGGGGGGCAATCAACGGCAACCAATACCGGTGGTTTGTTCGGTACATTGGGAGTTAACTTTACTAACTTCTCGCTAAAAAATATTGGCGATAAAAAAGCATGGACACCACTACCTTCTGGCGACGGACAAAGGTTTGGTATCAGGTTCCAATCTAACGGACGTGCATTCCAATCATATAGTGTTTCGTTTACCGAGCCATGGTTAGGTGGTAAAAAACCGCAGTCGCTCAACTTTGCTTTTAACCGCTTACGCGCTAATACTTTTGATCCTACTGATTACTCGCAGATAATTGGAAAATACTATTCTACCAGCGTTTATATGGGCTTAGGCACCAGGCTTAAATGGCCGGATGACTTCTTTACCGGCGAAATAGGATTGGAGTTCCAGCATTACATATTGGATAACTATACCACCTACTTTACCTTTAGTAATGGTAAGGCCATCAATATGAATTTGCAATTAACCATCTCCCGCGACTCGCGCGAAATGGCTGCGCCTACTTATTATAACCGCGGTTTCTACTTTATGGCACAGGGTAAATTTACCTTGCCGTACTCATATATTTTCCCGGGCAGAAAAAATCTGAACTACAACGACCCGGCTTTACCTGATGCTGAAAAGTATAAATGGGTTGAGTTTCACAAATGGAAGTTTTTGTTTGAGTGGTACACCCCGGTTTGGAAAAACCTGGTATTCCGCGCTGCAGCAAACCTGTCTTTCCTGGGTCTATATAATAAGAGTATCGGATACTCGCCATTTGAGCGTGTGGAATTGGGTGGAGACGGACTTAGTAACCTGAACAGTGCTGCACAGTTAGGCCGCGATATCGTGTCATTGCGCGGTTATCCTATTGTTACACCTACAGGTGGTGCGCCAATTTTCAATAAATTCTCATTGGAATTGCGTTATCCTATCTCGCTTAATCAGTCAGCTACTATCTATGCTTTGATATTTGCGGACGCGGGTAATTACTGGAACCGCATTGGCGATTACAGGCCTTATGACCTTGCAAAATCGGCAGGTGCCGGTGTAAGAGTGTTTTTACCAATGTTTGGTTTGCTGGGCTTTGATTACGGCTTTGGTTGGGACAGAGGCACCTTTGGCTTAACACCACAGGGAAACAATATTTTCTCGAAATATGGACAGTTCCGTATTATTTTGGGTAAAGAACCAGAATAACGGGCGAATTGCATTCAAGAATGAATGTTAGAAAAGGTTATATGGCCTTTAATAAGCCATTTCTGAAATAAAATCATTATAAATTTGACGGTACAAGTTTTTGGACTGATCAAAAAACAAAGAGTATGAAGAAGACCATCGTATTAACCGTGGCCTTATTGATAGGCCTGGCAACGTTTGCGCAGAAATTCGCGTATGTGGATATGGAATATGTATTGAGCAAAATGCCGCAATACGCAGAGGCGCAAAAGCAATTGGATAAAACTGCTGAAGGATGGCAGAAAGATGTTGAAGCCAAAATGAAAACTGTGGATGATGCCTACAAGCAATTTCAGGCGGAGCAAGTGCTTATGACTGAGCCCATGAAACAGCAAAAAATAAAGGAAATTGAAGCTAAGGAGAAAGAAGTAAAGGACCTGCAAAAAGCAAAGTTTGGCCCTAACGGCGAATTGTTTAAAAAACGCCAGGAACTGATAAAGCCCATACAGGATAAGATATACAACGAGATACAGAAATACGCCATAGCCAAGGGGTTCGACTTTATTTTCGACCGCTCCAGCGGGCCAACCATGCTCTATGCCAGCGACAGGTATAATAAGAGTAACGACATACTCGATGCGCTGGGCATTACCGCTAAACCAACCGGCAATTAGGCTTGATTATTGTGATTAACAGAAAAATTTATCTTTGCGCCCTCTCATGAAAAAAACCATCATATTACTAGCCGCCCTCTTTGTTTGCCTGGGTATATCCGCGCAGCAAAAGTATGGCCACATCAATTCTAATGAGGTGGTTCAATCAATGCCCGAGTTCAAACAGATGAATGCGGTTATCGAGAAAAAGAAAACCGAAGCGCAGGCTAAGGTTCAGAAAATGTATAACGACTACCAGGTTAAGTTGAAAGAGTTAAACCAATACGGCCCCAGCATGATGGAGGCGGTGCGTGAAGAAAAGGCGAAGGAATTAGATAGTCTTCAACGCGGCATTTCGGGTTTTGAACAAAAGGCTACTGCTGAAATACAGGAATACCAGCAAAAGCTGGTTCAACCCCTAAACGACAAATATTTGAAAATAGTTAACGCAGTTGCTAAAGAAAACGGTTACTCTTATATATTTGACCTTGCAGGTGGCACACTGGCTTATTA
>JAQBNQ010000269.1 GCA_028288545.1 Bacteroidota bacterium | reverse complement strand
AAATTTTTACAATAGTAACATTCTTGCCTGTCGCACCGAGGCGCTTGATATTATCTCGCTGCAAAATGATTTGCTTTCGGTCAATGTGTTTCCTAACCCGGCAATTGATCAATTGATAGTTGAGGCCGGAGATAATATCCAAACGTTGGAAATGGTAGATATTGAAGGCAGGCTTGTTTTACAGAGAGCTGTAAATGAAAAGAAGGCGGCCATTAATACGGCTTCCTTTGCACGTGGTGTGTATTTATTGAAAGTAAAAAGCGCAGATAAAACGGCAGTGAAGAAAATCGTATTGGAGTAGGATGACAAAAGAGAGTGCTGGTTAGCGACATAGTAACCAGTGCTCTCTTTTTTAGTTTACCAGGCGCAGGCAACTTTGCCTGTGCTTTTTCTTTCTTCTAAAAACTTATGGGCCTCGGCAATGTCTTCGGCTTTAAATATTTTCCCATTCAGGGGCTTAAACACTCCCTGTTCTACCAGCTTCACTACATTTTCAAGGCACCTTTTTAGTACTTCGGGTTTGCCATCTGCCAACTTCAGCATATTAACTCCAATCAGGCTTTTCGAATTCATCATAAACTCAGCCGGGTGATAAAATCCAAATTGAATTGCTTTGCTCAACTGAAAAAAGATATTTTTCGAATCGCTCATTTGCGCTGCCCCGAAACAAACGATCCTTCCGCCCGGCGATAATGATTTTATACCGCGTTTTATAAAGTCGGCGCCTACGGCATCAAATATCACGTCCACACCATCACCTTTTGTTTGTTCCATGATGTAATCGTCAAACTCCTGCCTGCTGGTATTAATAACGTGCTGTGCACCCATTTGCTTAAGCATATCCACTTTAGCGTCGCTTCCGGTAGTGGCAAATATCTCGCAACCTTTATGCTGTGCATATTGCATCAGGCCGGTGCCAACTCCGCCCGCAGCGCTGTGTATCAGTACCCTATCGCCTTCAAATAAATTTACCATTTCGGCGGCGCAGTAATAGGCTGTGCAGTATTGGGTAGTTAGCGCAGTAGCTTCAGTAATACTTATGTTTTCAGGTATTTTGGCCACGGCCCTGGCATCGGTAAGTGCGTATTCGGCGTATCCACCAAAACGTGTCATTCCTGTAACGCGATCTCCTTCCAGTACATTGGAAACATTTCCGCCTACTCTTTCAACCGTACCGCAAACGTCATAGCCTATCAGGCTGGGTATGGGTGGTGCCTCTTTATACATGCCTTTGCGGGCCATCACGTCGGCAAAATTAAGGCCGAAGCCCTCTACTTTTATGAGTACCTCACCCGGCTTCGGGACAGGCTTCGGTGTCTCGCGGAACTCAAATGATTCCTCCGCGCTTCCGTGTTTTATGATGTATATCGCTTTCATGTTTGGGGGTGTTTACCACAATATAAATAATTAAACCCGTAAAACAGGAAAATAACTACCGGTGCCGGACCTATATAAGTGCTTTAGGGGTTTTAACAGAGTTGAATTTTGTATTTTAGTAAATACAATAGCAGTTATGAAAAAGATTAAGCTGAAGGATATTGAAACCGGAGCTCCCAAAAAGCTGAATAAAGAGAAGATCAAAAAAGAAACAGGTAAACTGAAAATAAAGCTGGAGGAATTGCAAAATCTTCTTTATGCAGAAAGCAAGCATGGCCTGCTGGTAATTTTACAAGGCATGGATGCTTCCGGAAAGGATGGGGTTTTGAGGAATGTTTTTGATACCGTTAATCCTTTGGGGTGCAGGGTAACTGCGTTTAAGGCGCCTACCGAAAATGAATTGAAGCACGACTTTTTATGGCGGATACATATTCATACGCCGCGCAAGGGAATGATACATATTTTTAACCGCTCGCATTACGAAGATGTATTGATACAAAAGGTACACAAATGGGTAGATGATAAAATCATAGAAAAGCGCTATGAACACATTAATAATTTTGAGCGGCTGTTAACCGAAAGCGGAACAGTGGTGCTGAAGTTTTATCTGCACATTTCTAAGGATGAACAGCAGGTAAGGTTAAACGAGCGGATGAGCGATAAAACCAAAATGTGGAAATATAATGAAGGCGACCTGTTGGAAAGAGAGTACTGGGATGGATATATGAAAGCTTACGAAGCGGCTTTTGAAAACTGCAGTGAATATGCCGAATGGAATATAGTTCCCTGCGATAATAACTGGTACAAAGAATATTACATTGCCAAAAAGCTGGTTGAAACTCTGGAATCATTGAAGATGAAGTACCCCGGCTTTAAGGATATGAAAGACAAAAAGTAAAAATATGCAGGTAAAGACTACAGATCTATGCGATGTTAATGCGGACAAGGTAAGGGTTGTGGAGCCCGGATTTTCGGACTTTGGTGGCCGGGCGGATTTTTATGGCATCATCCACACTGTAAAGTGTTTTGAGGACAATTCGTTTGTGCGCAAAGCGCTTGAATCGGATGGGGATGGAAAAGTTTTGGTGGTAGATGGAGGTGGTTCAACTCGTTGCGCTTTATTGGGCGATATGCTGGGCGAACTTGGAGTTAAAAATAACTGGAATGGCATCATAGTTTACGGCTGTATCCGCGATTCCGCAGCTATTGCTACTTTGGATATTGGCGTAAAGGCATTGGATACGGTTCCTTTAAAAAGTAATAAACGCAATGAGGGCCAGGAAAATATACCGGTGCGTTTTGGAGGAGTTGAATTTGTGCCGGGAGAATTTATATACTGCGATGAGGACGGCATTATCGTTTCGACAGAAAATCTTATTCCTTTAAAAGTGGCGTAGAACAGCTTTATCTAATGAGTGTAAGAGAGCCTGTTTTCTTTAAAGTAGTATCGTCCAGGAAGGTGATATCGGCTACGTAAACGTATACCGATGGATCCTGTAACAGACCTCTATAAGTACCGTCCCATCCGCCAAACTGATTTTCACTTTCAAACACCAAAATACCCCAACGGTTAAATACCTTCAGTTGAACCACCTTTATGCCTTCGCCATAAATAAGGAAAACATCGTTATTGCCATCGCCATTAGGGCTAAACGAGTTTGGAATAAACACCGGTTGATGTGGAAGTATCTGTACGTTTAAAGTGTTCGAACCATAACAGGTAGCTCCGCCATTTATCATACTAACGGTAATCGTGTATTCTCCCGGGGTATAAGCACTTACAACAGGGTTCGGGCAGTCAATACAGCTTAATCCTAAAGAAGGTGTCCAGGTATAAGTTGGGTTAGTGGCATTAAGGTAATTAACCTGCACTGCCTGGCCTTGTCCCAGCGCAAGTATCACTGTATCGGGTACAACCTGTACAACAATTGGTAGGGGCTCAAGCACTAATACAGGCACACTATCTACGCAGCCATTAACATTAACGGTAGTAATTGTATGTGGGCCGGCCGATAAATTGCTGAAGTAACCTGTATCCTGCAAAGCGCCACCATCTATACTATATTGATAAGGGCCATTTAAAGGAGTTGTGGTGCTGATATGCGCTGCACCGTCATTGTAGGCAGGACCATAACATAAAGTAGAATCGGTATAACTGGTAAATGCATTAGGCGCAGCGTTTGGAACATTGGCCGGTGTGGTTTTTGTGCAACCATTGCTGTCAGAAACAATAACTGTGTAATTACCCGTATCAAGGCCTACGATGGTACCATTAGTTGCATAAACAAAATTAGCGCCATCCTGTGTAGCTGAGAAATTGTAAGGAGGTGTAGCGCCATTGGCTGTAACCGTAATACTTCCGTTTTTATCGCCCATACATTTCACGCCGTTTCCTGCTGCGCCAATTACCAGGTCGGTGGGTTGGTTGACAGTAGTGTTTGCATTGACCTTGCATCCACCAGCATCACTTACCGTACATATATAGTTGCCGGCAACCAGGCTGCTTGCCACTTGTTCAAGCTGCCCATCTGACCAAACATAAGTGTAAGGAGGAGTTCCGCCTGATGGATGAGCTTCGGCATCGCCATCAGCAGCATTAAAACATTTTGCATCATCCTCAGTTAAGGTAAGCGACATTCCTGTTGGTTCTGTAATGATATATGATTGTAAAGCAGTACAAGAATTAGCATCGCTAACAGTAACCGTAACGCCACCCGCAGGTAAAAGCGAATCCGTTGCACCGGCCAGTGTGTTGCTCCAAACATAAGTATAGCCGGGGGTTCCACCGGTACCGCTAACCGTAATGGTGCCATCGCTTCCGCCATTACATGAAACCGCAGTTTGATTAACCAGGTTAACACCAACCGCTGTGGGTTGTGTTAAGTTAAAGGTGGCAAGAGCGCTGCAATCAGCATCGCTTACTATAACAGTAACTAATCCTGCCGATAATCCGGTAATGGTTGAGTTAGCCGTATTGCCGCTACCGTTCCAATTGTATTGATATGGCTGGGTTCCGCTGGTAATATTAATGGTTGCGGTTCCATCGCTTCCACCAAAGCAGGTAACATTAGTTGAGTCAGTAGTAAAAATTAGCGGAGGAGAAGAAGTGACCTGGTAAATGGCAATAGCTGTACAACTGTTGGCATCAGTAACTGTAAGATTGTAAGTATCGGCAATTAAATTACTAATAGTTTGGCCGGTATATGCCTGGCTGTTGGATTGCTGTACCCAGGCATAAGTGTAAGTAGGTGTTCCACCCGTAGGATTGGCCGTTATACTACCTGACGAAGCACCGTTACATCCGATATTCTGAATAACCGGAGTGCCCGCTGCCAACGGAGGCGGTTGAGTAATGTTGTAAGCAGCTGTAGCAGTACATGAGCCAACATCGGTAACGGTTACAATGTAGTTGCCAAAAGCAAGACCTGTAGCCGTATCACCGGTTTGCAGATTACTCCAGCTATACCCGTAGGGTGGTGAACCTCCTGAAACGTTGGCGATAATACTGCCATCGCTAAAACTGTTGCAGCTAACATTGGTAACGGCAGGATTGCCCATAACCAGGGTGTTGCCACCTACGTTAATGGTAAGCGTTCCGCTGGCAGTAGCAGTGCATTGCATGGTGTCCGTAACAGTAATATAATAAGTACCTGCGGCCAGGTTGCTGGCGGTATCATTGGTTTGCAGGTTATCCCACTTATAAGTATAAGGCACTGTTCCGCCGCTGGCAAAAGCTACAAGTGAACCTGTTCCATTACCTGTACAATTAATAACCGTAACATCGGGAACATTGACCGTAAGCGGTGTTGGTTGCACAATAGTAACCGTATCGGCTATACGGCAACCGGAGGCATCGGTGGCAGTAAAAATATAAGTGCCGGCCGCAAGATTTGTAATTGAAAGCGAGTTTGAGCCGTTTGACCAGCCATAGGTAAATGGAGGGTTGGCGCTGCTGGCATGTGCATAGGCGCTGCCATCGCTTAAGCCGGAGCAGCTGATATTTTTTACAGAATCAATTCCTGCAATAAGAGAACCTGCCAGTGTAACAGTTACATTATCGGTAACGGTTACCGGAGTTCCGCCCGCGCAAGGTGTGTAAATGGCCTGGGCGGTATATGTTTTTTGATGTTGGTTAAGGCAAACGGTAGCTACACTATCATTGCTTATTTGAGTAGCGCCGTCAAACCAGCTAACTGCAACTGTTGAAGCGCCGGTGGGTGTAAATCTCCAACCATCGTTATGCGAAGTCCACTGGGTATAATTGCGACCGGGAACGGCGTAAGCTATGGTACCGGTAGCGTTCTGTATCCCTTCTATGGCATTACCACCATTCCAATAGGTTCCTAAAAGGTCATCACATATTACATCCTTTTTTTGTATGTATATTTCAATCACATTGGTTGTTTCATAAAGAACTACCTGCGCAGTTTCGTAATCGGATAAGGAGCAATAGGAACTGTTTACGCTATTGGCATCGCCATATAATGCAACACGATTCCAGGATGCTATAAACATCCGGCATGGCGCAACGCCATGAACCTGCCAGTTTATATCGCCCTGGTTAGTAGGGTCAAGATCCTGCCAGAAAGCCAATATGGTGTTTGAAATATCGGCAGGAAGGGTAGTAGGAATAGGACCGGGAATTGACCAGCTGTTATAAAGGCCTGCATTTGCTGTGTTAAACGAAACCTCACCGTTAGAGCCCAATATAACCCGGGTATAGGAGTTGCCGAAGTAGCAGAAAGTAAAAGGCAGGTTTACGCTGCCCGACCAAAGATCATCTGTGTGAACCAACACCGAAGTTCCACCATTATAGGGGGCAGGCGGCGCATATGGTATTTGCGAAACACTATAGCTAGTGGTAGCACCAGTTTGAAATGGCACAGCTTTTAAAGTTGTACAATTGGTACCACAGGGCAAACTTTGGTCGGCACCTGCACTTATAGATGGGCACCCCGGCTGGGCCTGTAGCGCACCAATAAAAAGCGCCAGCAAAAAAACACCGTAAAACTTCTTCTTGTTAAATCTTTTCATGTTCAGCTAACTATAACTTAATACTACCAAGATGAGGGTGTGCATCCATGGGTTGCGCAAAGTTCGGAAAACTTTTTGCCAGATAAAACACCTTTGTTTTGCTTAAAATCCTATTTGCCTCAACATCAGGCTTAAAAAAGCGGACAGTACTTTTCATACTGTATTCTGCCTGGCTTCTCTTTTTTGAAGACATAGATAAGCGAAACCTCTAATCCTCCCTGGGCCTGGGTTGCCGTTTTCAGATCAGAATGGTTGATATCGTAGCTTAATCCAAGTCTTACATTAAAAAATTCAACTCCCACATTTAAAATTGCTGCATCCCTTACACGGTAAAAACCGCCGCCAAACACAGCTACGTCGTCATTAATCCAGTAATTAAGAGCTAACCCCAGGTTGTATTGTTGCGCCTGGCCCTGTAACATAAACAGGAAAGTTGGCGAAAGGCTCAAAGAATAGTCCCTATTTAGGAAAATTTCGCAGCCTCCATGCGCTTTAAAAAGGTAGTTCAGGCGGTTTGATTCATCCTGTAAAAAAGATTCGCGTGGACGCGACAAGTGATCCATGGAAAAGCCTACGTAGTAACGGAATTTATCTTTAGGAGCGTGGGTCCATAAGGCGCCGATATTTACATCGGGATACAAAATCGTTTTGTTGTTATAGTAGCTTTCGCCGTTCGAAAGAGAGGTATTAAATCCAAATTGATCAAGCTGGTTTTCAAAAACCAGGTTATTAAGTTTTATCTGTTTTGCTACAACACCCGCTTGCATTCCTAACGAAATTCTTCCCTTTCCGTATCTGTCAACTGCCTTGTGATAAGCAATAGAAGCCAGTCCTGAAAAAGTAGTAAGGGCGCCATCGCCGGCTTTATCCGAATAGAACATTGCACCCACTCCAAAGCCATCGTTACCTAAGCGGTCGCGCAGCAAAGGCATATCAAATGATGCCTGGTAAGTTTGATAAGGCGCAATTGTATTTTGAGTAGGAATATTGAACCACTGGTTGCGGTAATTAAAAGCTACCCTGAAAACACCATTTACATTGCCGGTAAGCGCAGGATTAAGCGTAAGCGGCGACGCGTAATATTGCGAAAAGTGGATATCCTGTGCATATGTGGAAACACAGAACAAAATGGCTACCAGTACAGCGTATATTTTTCTCATGCAAAAAACCTTTTAATTAGGACTGCTAAAGTTAGATAAAACAATGTATTCCACCAAATCTACCTGATTCGTTAAAAATTGGTGCCATATCAGGTAGACTCATCAACACAATAATTTAAAAATTGCCAGGTTGGTAAATCGGCTTAATTCAATTAAAAACTGACACCAATTGAGCCGATTCATCAACCCCATAGTTCAAAAATCAGACCGTTGATTCATCAACTCTAGCAGTTAAGAGCAGATTTTATTTGAAAACGTTGGTAAGACGCCTAATAATTGTGTGCTGGTAATTGAAAAAGCGCTCCTCCTGGGCACCGAAACCCTCATAAAAACGGGCAATACCCGGTATAGAGGAGCCTTCAAAGTCAAGCACTAAGTCAGTTGCGGCGTATTTTTTGATAATGTTATCGAAGACAAAATGCGAGGCTCCAATTTGCTTTCCCGGGATAGAAGAGGTATTAATAATGCCAATTAATCTGTTGTGGTGAATTATAACCACCACTGCTGCCAGCAATTTGCCGGAATCATCTATAGCAGCAAAGATCTTTGCTTTTTCGCGTTTAACAAGTTCGGAGGTAAGAGCTTTAAATATTGCAGCGTGTTTGGGTTTAAAGTTCTCTTTCTGAGGGTTTACGTTTTCGATGTAAAATTTTTGAACCTGTTTTAGCGCAGCATCCTCAATAAAAGCTAGCCCCTTTTTTTCGGCTTTTGCAATGTTGCGCCGATGACTTCCGGTGAATTGGCTAATCAGTTGGTTGTAATTGCTTTTTAGCGAAAGCAAAAGGTTTTTTTTAGGCAGAAAGCCGAAAACATCTGAAACAGCGCTGGCTATGG
>JAQBNQ010000503.1 GCA_028288545.1 Bacteroidota bacterium | reverse complement strand
GAATAAGGGTAGGTGCTCTTCAACGTCGAAAGCAATTCTGTGCTGGAATAAACTCCGCCAAGATTAACGTCAAGGAAAATGTAGTCAGGGAGATTTTCATTGATCTCATCCAACAAAGCCAATGCCTCGTCTGGGTTTGAAGCATACCGGCATTGCATATTCTCTACTTGCCCGGAAAGGCTAACCGCGGACTCCAAAATTTCGAATTCCCAATCCTGGTCATCAATCAGTAATATCTTTTTCATGCGATTCGCTTTTGCAACTATTGTAGTCCCTGGTCTGTAGGCAAATACTTACCAAAGGGATATTATTTCTTCTTTATCGACCGTCCATGCTTGTCTAACTTGTCCTTATCTTCCCAGAATACCAATTGATAGATGAGAAGTATCCCCGCCAGAATCAAAAGAATCAAAACGACATCCATCTAAAAGACGATTTGAGGATAGTCTAGGATTCCATCCTTTTTATAAATCTCAACACTTGTTCCCTTTTCCCAGGTTGACAAGAGGTATGCGTTTGTGCGGCTTACACAAGTCTCTCTAAATTTGTCTGGTGAAACCTCCATGACCATTTTGTTGTTTTTGAATAGGTACCATAGCCGATTATGATACTTGATTGCGTACATCATCTATTTCATTTTTCGGAATGGCTGACAATAAAATTCTCTGCGACAAATATGGGGGGGGGTAGTGATATGCAAAAATAAGATTTCTCCAATATCATGAGTAACCGATAAAGGATCTTTTTGCCATTTCTGAAATCTCCAAACCCTCCAAGCGGTATACTCAACGATTTATCTACTCTAAACTGCACTTTAATCGCTGGAAAATTTCATAGTAGATTCAATGAATAAAAAGGGGAAATAGGGGCCTTACGGTGTTAAATTAATCCGCACTATTGGATAGCACTGATTTACGGGTTTCCGCAAATTTTTAGCAGATTATGAGAGTTCCATTAAAATTTCCGAAATTGTAATATGATTTGTATAATTTTAAAATGATTTATCAAATCAAAATGAATTATTTTTTAATCAATTCAATTGCTATAGGTAACATTTAGTCATTCTGACATATTAAAATTAGGGTTCAAGAACATCCTGTATTTGAAAAGTGCAAAATTCATATACGCAGAGAGTTTAAGTAACACGCGCGTAAAAGGCGTGGACGTTGCTTGCTTTGCGTATAGGTTTGCACTACCTCAAATACAAGCGAGTAAATGTTCCACGCTAATTTTACCCTTGTTTACGCTGATTTTCTTGTGTCTTCAACTCACACAAGATGCAAACACGCGAAGCAGCCGAAGGGAAAATAATTCAACTGGTTGAACGGTTCGAAGAGCAGAAAGAATTTTACAGGAGGTCTGAATATAATGAGACACTAACCCGCAAAGATTTTATCGATCCTTTCTTTAAGGCTCTTGGCTGGGACATGGACAATGAGAATGGCTATGCAGAAAGCTATAGAGAAGTAATACACGAAGACCGATTGAAAATAGGCGGCGCAACTAAGGCGCCTGATTATGCCTTTAGATTAGGAGGTGGTAAGCGGCTCTTCTTTGTCGAAGCCAAAAAACCCAGCGTTTTTATCCGCAATGAAATTGCCCCTGCTTACCAGGTTCGTCGTTACGGATGGAACGCCAAACTGCCAATTAGCATTATAACTGATTTTGAAGAATTCGCGATTTACGATTGCACCAAAAAACCAAATATTACCGACAAGGCTGCAACTGCGCGTATCAAATATTTCACCTACGCCGATTACTTAGGAGAATTTGATTTTATATGGGACACCTTTAGTAAAGAAAAGGTATTAAAGGGCAGCTTCGATAAGTTTGTACAAAACGATGCTTATAAAAAAGGTACTGCCACGGTTGATAATGATTTCCTGCAATCGCTGGATAAATGGCGCATAAAACTCGCCACCACCATCAGCAAAAACAATAAGCACCTGAATGAGGATGAAATAAACTTTGCTGTGCTGCAAACCATTGATCGCATTATTTTTTTGCGTATAGCTGAAGATAGAAGTATTGAACCCTACGGCAACATGAAGGATTGCATTAAACAAGGCAACCTTTATCAAAACCTTTTTCATCTATTTACCAATGCCGATGCAAAGTATAATTCCGGCTTGTTCGATTTTGGAAAGGATAAAATAAGCCGTAACCTGACCGTAGATAACACGGTGATAAGATCCATTATCAACGATCTTTACTACCCCCAATGCCCTTACGAATTTGCCTATCTGCCCGTTGAAATTCTGGGCACTGCTTATGAACGGTTTTTAGGCAAGCAAATTAAAATAGATGCCAACCACAAGGTAACTATTGAAGATAAACCCGAGGTGCGCAAAGCGGGCGGCGTTTATTATACCCCGCAATACATAGTCGAATATATAATAAAGAACACCGTGGGCAAATTGATTGAAGGCAAAACGCCAAAGGAAATAAGCAAAATAAAAATTGCTGACCCTGCCTGCGGAAGCGGCAGCTTTTTGTTGGGCGCTTACACGCACTTGCTCGACTATCACAAAAACTATTACCACAAAAACCACAAAATGTCCAAGGGGCATAAAAACCACCCGCTAACCCCTCATGGCCACCTGACCACCGATGAAAAAAAACGTATTTTACTAAACAACATTTACGGTGTAGATATCGACGTTAATGCGGTTGAGGTGACCAAACTAAGTCTGCTAGTAAAATGCATGGAAGGTGAAACCGAGGCCAGCATAGCCACCCAAATGAAGCTGTTCCACGAACGCGTACTGCCCACTCTTGACGATAACATTGTTAGTGGAAATTCATTAATAGACCATGATTTTTACGAGAGTGAACTTATATACGACAATGAAATAGAAACATTGAAAAATAAAATTCGGGCATTTAATTGGCCAATAACTTTCTCAAAAATTTTTGAGCGAGGAGGTTTTGACGCGATTATCGGGAACCCGCCTTATATACGAAGTCAATTTTTAGATAAGGATGTAAAAAGTTATCTAGTGAGAAAGTATGTAGCCGCGGCTTACCAACCAGACACTTTTGCATTTTTCATTAACAAAGGACTTGACCTATTACGTGACAAAGGCCTTTTGGGATATATAGTACCTAACGGCATTTTAACTAATCATTTTTACGCAAAACTTAGGAAATTTATCCTTGACAGGACCGCCATTAGAATAATTATTGATTTGAAATCAAGTGTTTTTGAAGGAGCATCAGTTGATACCTCAATATTCATTTTACAGAGGGAACAAAAAGAAAACATAAGAAATGCAAACCATGTTCTAATAGGAGAATGTGCCGTGAAAATATTAAAACAAGTTAGTACACCGACAGCCTTTCTGGATCAATCAAAATTCCATAAACTACAGGATTACGTTTTCAACTCAAATATTAACAATGACAATCATCTTTTGCTTGAGAAAATAAGCCTATCAAGTCAACCTCTTAATAAATTCTTTGAAATTAAAAATGGAATGAAGATCAGAAAAGACTTTATTAGTAGAAGTATGAAAGATATACGATATAAAAAATTCCTTTCAGGAAGTGATATCAAAGCACACTCATTAAATTTCAGCGGTAAGTTCGTATGTTATGATAAAAGTTTGGAAAAAAAATTCACCAACCAGGCCTTTAGAGATGAAAGTATATTTTTATCCCGTCCCAAAATTTTAGTGCGGCAAGTGTTAGGCAAGGATAGAATTTATGCGTGTATAGATACACAAGCATATTACGTTGACCAAAGTGTCTACATACTTCTTCCAATACAAGATGTAGATGTAAATTTTATTATCGGAATTTTAAATTCAAAACTCATGTTCTACTTTTTTAGAAATACCTCCTCCGATCGCAAAGAAACCTTTCCAAAAATTAAAGGAGACCAAATGGCATCCTTGCCCATCCGTT
>JAQBNQ010000496.1 GCA_028288545.1 Bacteroidota bacterium | reverse complement strand
CTTTTATTGCAGTCCATTTTTTTCCACCATCTGTAGATTTCCAAACAACCACGTTAGATCGTAAACTATGTCCGCATTTTTAGGGTCAACCTTTAATTCGGCAAAATCATCACCGCGACCCCATAGTCTATCATCATCGCTCAGTTTAACCCACGATTCACCCGCGTTATCGCTTCTATAAAATCCACCAAAACCTTCTCTTGCATCCACCAGGGCATAGAGTCGGTTACTGTTTGATGGCGCGATGCAAAATCCAATTCGACCAAGGCCATTTTCGAATGTGGGCAAACCGGTTGTCAGTTTTTTCCAGGTAGTACCTCCATCGGTAGATTTATAGAGTCCACTTTTTGGCCCTTGCCATTTTCCGTTTTCCCAGGGTCCTTGCCGCGCTGCCCACATATCTGCATAAACCACTTGCGGATTTGAAGGATCAATTTCAACTTGTATAGCGCCGGTATTTTCATCAAAGTATAAAACATTTTCCCAGGTCTTTCCTCCATCAATAGTGCGGTAAACGCCACGCTCCTTATTAGGTCCATAAGGATGACCGAGTGCAGCAATAAATACACGGTTTTCGTTCGTTGGATCAATAGCAAGCCCGCCAATTTGTTGGGATGCATTAAGACCCATATTGAGCCAGGCCTTTCCTGCATCCACTGATTTATAAACTCCATCGCCAACTGAAAGGTCAGGCCGTTGTAGGCCCTCACCACTGCCAACATAAATAACATTAGGGTTTGAGGGCGCCACTGCAACATCGCCAATGCTGCCCGTAGGCTGCCCGTCAAAAACAGGTTGCCAGGTGCGCCCGTAGTCATTTGTTTTCCAAACGCCACCATTGTTTACACCGATGTAAAAAACATTAGGCTGCGAAGCAATTCCTGTAGCGCCAACGGTCCGGCCTCCACGAAAAGGGCCTACCATCCGCCATTTCAAACAATTGAATAGAGAAGAGTTGCCCTGTGCAATAAGCGACAAGCCTGTGGCGCAGAAAATAAATAGTAGAAGTAAACGATTGTTCATTCAGAAAAATTAAACGTTACCGAATGAAATTAAGCAATTAGGTCTCATTAAAAAAACAACAGCCGGAGTGTTAACCCCGGCTGTTACTCAATACTAATGTCCGACTATTATTTATGCTTTCTTCCACTTAATAGTGCAACCAATAGCTTTAGTAGAATTAGTACTTACTTCTTTTCCTGCCAAAAGCGCGTCTACTGCACTTTCAACGTATTTTTCTTTTACTGCTTTGGCGTCATCGCTGTTATCGTCAATAGCGCCAATATACTTTACAGTATAGGTACCCTTTACATTTTGCAGCACATAAACATGTGGAGTGCGGGTAGCCCCATAAGTACGGGCAGTGGCCTGTGTTTCATCTACCAGGTAAGGGAAGCCAAATCCCTTTTCTTTTGCGCGTTTTTGCATGTTATCGTAGCTGTCTTCAGGTACTTCGCTTACATCGTTAGGATTCACTGCCACCACTGGAAAGCCCAGCGATTTGTATTTTTTATCAAGCGCTATAACACGGTCTTCATACTTTTTTGCAAAAGGGCAATGGTTACAGGTAAACACCAGGATCACCCCTTTGGAATCCTTATAATCTGATAGACCTACCATCTTGCCATCAATGTTTTTCAATTTAAAATCAGCGGCTTTGTCACCTACCTTTAATCCTTCGGGTTTAAAAGAGGCCAGCAGTAAAAATGCTGCAAAAATGATCGTTAGCTTTTTCATGTTTAATTAATTTTAGTTTTTATAATTGAATCAAGTTCGTTTTGCGTGAATTCGCCTTCCTTAAAAAAAGTTTTCTGTCCTTTTCGGTACATTACCGTTGCTGGTATAGCGCCACTCCAACTGCTGTCAACCTGGTCTATCCATACATTCGGATTGCCCGCATTTAAAAGCAGTACTTCCTGTTTAACCTGTTTCTCTGCAACAAATTTATCAACCTGCGATATCTCTTTCACCGAATTAAGACTAACAAAAACCACCTTCACTTTTTGCGACCTAAACCGTTCATCAGCTTTTATAAAGAACGGCATTTCGCCAACACAAGGCTTACACCACGTTGCCCAAAAGTTTACAACGTATAAGGTATCGTTAGTTTTGTCTGACAGACCGATTTTTGAATCCTTTATAAAATCGGTGCTTACATTTACCCTGTGATGTAACTGCGCCATATTAACAACGCCAACCTTAGCGCCGCTAAAAAGTATCAAAGAACTAAACAATATAACCGCCGTCTTAATCATTGTATTGATAACCAAAGTTGAAACATTTATTCGGAAACTGATTCCTAAAAAAATGAAAAATGCAGGGCCGTTTTCAAAAAAGCCGGGATAAGGGCAGGCAAAAGGTATTTAACTGTCATTCTGCAACCCCAGGACACTTTCCATCTTCTTATAATCGCAAATTGTTTATGTATGCCCTTGGATATGTAAGACAAATCAGAAAACACTTTGTTTATTAATCCATATTTTAAATCCTTTACGCCACAATTTGCCTAACAACGTGAACTGCATGAAACAACTTAAACGCAATTACTCCTGTATTTTGGTGCTGATCTTAACGCTGGCTAAACTTGCCGGTTACGGGCAGACTTTTGCCGTTAACGATAATGGAATAAACATCAATAACACAGCAATAAATTGGGTTGTAGCCAGGGGTATGACTGCCCCACCCCGATGGACCATACCGGTAAATAATCCATCATACAACAGCAGCAATGGTTTTGTTACTGCCATTGCTACTAATTTTTTAAGTTATCAAAACGGAGGTAATTGCTACAACTCAAACGGAATATGGTATCCTATTACCAATAATCCGCCAAACGGTTGGGCACCGGATGATTCTACACCGGTTTTTTTCAGGTTGGCCTTTAACTTACCCAATGGTACTATTACCAATTGCCATCTCCACTTTTTTATTGACGACTCACTGGCGCTTTACATCAATGGTTCTTTTGTTGCTGCACAGTATCATGCCGTGGCTGATTTCAGCCAAAACCAGATTGGCAGCCTGTTCCGCTGTGGTGATAATGTAATTGCCATTTTGGGAAAAAATTCGCAGACACCTTGTTACATGCTAAACTTTGACGTGTATAGTGACTCGTACATTACCATTGATACTACGCAACACATCAATCTCAATTTCAACCTGCCACCGGATACTATGTTTTGCAACGGCCATGGGTCTGTTTCGCTGCATGTACCGATAGTAACTGATTACTATCACTGGAACACCGGCGACAGTACTTCCGGAATTTTTGTAACCTATTCCGGAACCTTTATTGTAACCGCTTGAGTTGGAGCAAACTGTTCGGCCACCGCTTCAACCACTATCG
>JAQBNQ010000479.1 GCA_028288545.1 Bacteroidota bacterium | reverse complement strand
TCGCTTTATTTTGTTTTACCCGGCCTGAAAATACTGATAGCTATATTTTTGGTATACATGGTGTATGTTTTTTTTAGAGAGGTAAGCCACATGAGGCGGTTGGTTACAAGGGGTGAAACCATCAATTATAAAACTTATGATTTTTTATGCGGGATAGTGCTGAATGAATATTATGAAAAGTGGCAACCGCTTATAGTACTTTGCCTGTTTATGTTTACAGTGCCCCTGTTACGACCCTTGTTGGTATTCCATTTAGTAATATTTGGTTTTAATACGGCCAGGTTCTATACGGACTACTGGTTCTTTTTCCTGCTTATTATTTTGCCTGTAAAAAAAGGCATTCAGTTTGTGTACCACCACGGCATATTAAAAGCGGCAACGCTTATTTATTATAATTTGAAACACGTGTTTTACTGGAATGTGTATATGCCTTTAAAAAAGGGACGGACCAACGATGAGTGATGCTAACAATATTATAAACGGCCTTTGGATTGGCAACACCTTAAGTAAGATTGAGTTGCTTACCATGCGTTCGTTTATGGCGAATGGGCATCAGTTTAAGCTGTGGGTGTATGATGATGCGATAAAAAAACTTTTGCCGGAAGGAGTACTAGTTGCCGATGCCAACGAAATAATTCCATCGGATAAGGTGTTCAGTTATGTGCAGGCCAATAAGTATGGACATGGAAAAGGCAGCTATGCGGGTTTCTCGGATATTTTCAGGTACCGACTATTGTTTTTGCATGGCGGCTGGTGGGTGGATATGGATGTGTGTTGCTTAAAGCATTTTGATTTTGAAGCTGAATATTTTTTCCGCGCTCATCACGAATTACTTTTGGTGGGCAATGTAATGAAATGCCCAAAAGGCTCAGAGTTGATGAAAGCTTGCTATGAAGATGCATTAGCCAACGTTAACGAACATAACACGGATTGGCACAAGCCTATTGAAATATTGTGCAACAATGTAAAACAGGCCGGTCTTGATAAATTCATTGTTAAGGAAGTCGGCAATAACGACCGCTGGGAAGAAACCTCTGCCTTTATCCTTAAAAGAAAACCTTTGCCTGATTATTATTTTTTGCATTGGCAAAACGAAGAGTGGCGATGGCGGATGATTGATAAGAATATTATCAAAGTTCAATCTACTTTAGGCGAACTAATGCAGAGATATGGTTTGTTGAAGAAAGATTATTCAACCAGCGAACTGTTGTTCAACCGTTTCCAGTTTTCGGGACTCTATACAAGGTTGAAGTTGTTGGGCGTGGTAAATGCTTTAATGGGAGAAGAATAAAATCAGGAGTGTTCCGGCTGAAACGAAGTACCCATAAAGATGGGCTTGGCGTTTGCCTTGGGTGTCCCCTTAATAAAGGAAGAAACGATCAACTCAATGGGTTGACCTGAAATTTGAGTTACTCCTTTTAAGGGATTGCCGCTTACAGTACCTTCTATTATAGAGGGATGTATCGCCTCTAGGGCTATTACCCTTTCTTTAAGTTCGGCAACTTTCCCTTCAAATTGCTTTGCATCAATTTTCTGGCTGTAATATATTTTTTGCAAAGCGGTTAAGGCAGTAAAGTACCCAAGCATAAATTCTTTTGCTGGGCTTCTTTCTGATAAGGTTTGCATTGAAACTTCCAGGGATTGGTCTTTATCGGTAAATTCCTTTTGCTCACTTTCTAAAATCTTTTCAATGTTCGGGTAGTTGTCATAACCCAAAATATCCATCTGCTCCTTAAGGGTTAATAAAGTAATATCCCTTGCAATCTGCTCTGCGGGTAAGTAGGTTAACAAGTTTTTTTCATCGCAACCGATGTAAATGCTTTTCATGCTGGCCTCAACCGCTTCGTTCAGCCAATACTTTAATGTAAGGACCACCTCATTGTAGCGCTTAACATTCAGTTTTTGTCGCCAGGTAGTAGCGGGAAACTTCTTGCTTTCCAAGAACAGGATGGCTTTGCGCAGTTCCCTGGGCTTCATAAATCTTAAAGAAAGATGTTCAGGCCGCCAAAGAGTATTGTAATGCGTATCAATGTCCTTTTCATTGGCAAAGGTTACAAAGTCGGGCAGTTCGTGCCAGTTAACCGTCATTGGGCAAATGGCCAGTGAAAAAAGGTTGTTCTTTTCTTTGGCCATTTTCATAAACTCGTTAATGTTTTCCATTACCCGGGTGTATTTAGCCCCAGCTCTTATCCTTTCGTAATTGGCAGGCTCCAGGGCATCTATTGAAACGGTGATGGAGCAGTTGAGCTTCTTTATTAATTCGCGCACCCTTTGGTTCATTACAGTGCCGTTGGTAGTAATGTGAATACGGACGTTTGGATTCAATTCAATGGCCTTATCCCATATTTTATGATACACATCTATTAAAAAGGGTTCGCCTCCTAAAAACTTCATTTCACTTAAATGAGGGATAAACTGGGCTACTTGTTCAACAAACGCATCATCATAGGGGTTAGGAAGTGGGGGCAGTTTCTCGCGGTTTTTACGGATGGAGGAGGAGAAGTATCCGGTGCACATCTCGCACTCCAGATTGCAGGTATTGGATAGCTCAAACTCGAAGGTTTTAGGCAGACTAAAGCCATTTGGCTCCTTTTTTGGCAAAAGGGCATTTAATACCTTATATATAGGATTATCACTTTGGGGGGCATATAAATCGTAATGAAGTGACTTACTGCCGTTGTAGTTTTTGCTTTCAATCAGTTCCTCGCAGGCACGGCAGCCCCCGCCCAGATCGTTGGAACGGATATAATTGCGTAGTTCCTCTGCCTTTGCACCGCTCCATGCATCGGCAATGGAATTTTGGGGATATATGCCTAATACATGGTCTACATTGTAACAACAGGCCCGCATATGGCCATTTTGCTCAAAGTTTATGTTTACAAAGGGGGCATGGCATAGCAGGCTTTTGTCTGTATGGCTTCTTACCTTATTATACTGCTTAACTAATTCTTCACTTAACATGAGCCCCTTTTATATAATGAGCATGAAAATACTGGCTTTTATCTTTTAAATCAAAAACCCCGCATTGTGCGCTAAAGTTGAATGTTTTCTGCACAGCCGGGCAAACTGATTTGTGCCCCTCAAAATCATGTGCCAGATAGTACCGCACAAGTGGCATATTGTTTCGTAACAAATACGGGCCATTATTTGGCTTAGGCCGCAACATTTCAAAAATCCGGGCGTATCAGAACGCAAACAAAATCATAAAAAAACCAATAAAAATGAAAACACAATCTATTAAAAAAGTAACGGTGATAGCGATGGCTGCAGCCCTACTGGCATTAAACTCTTGCCAAAAAGAGAAAACAAAAGTTGAAACTGCAACTACGGGCAACGAGTTGAGTTCAGACAAAGTTTATAAGGAGGTTCAACTCGTTATGAATTCTTTATCTAACACAGGTTCCTTCAAAACGGACGGACTACCTTTACAAGACCAGGTTCCGGCATGTGCTACGGTTACAAATGATACCATTTCGAAACCACACGTTTATACAGTTGATTATGGTACAGGTTGCGTTGGTTTTGATGGTCAATTGCGTTCAGGCAAAATTACTTTGAAGTATAACAGTACCAATATGCATCAAATTAATAACCAGTGGGTTGCTACACCTAAAAGCTTCGTTGTTGGTGGTGAGGCAATTTCCGGAACAGTTACAATCAAAAATACAGGCTTTAACAGTAATGGAAACCTGGTTTACTCGGTTGTAGAAACAGTAACGGATGTTACATCAAAAAACCAAACATACACTATCAATCAAAATATGAACTACGAATCAATTGCAGGAGCTAATACCAGTAATACATCTGATGATGTGTACTCGATAACTGGTACAACATCAGGTAAAAACCAGGGAACTCCATATACGCTTACAATCACATCGCCGCTAATCAATAGCAACCCTTGCAACAATTATACTGTACAAGGAACGATGGTTTACAGATTGCAAGGTTCGCCAGACAAGACTTACGATTACGGCAATGGAAGCTGCACAACCACAGTTTCAATTACACAAAACGGAAATACCGTAATACAGCAACAATAATTATAACGAAAGATACTTACAAAGCATGATCCGGGATATTCCGGATCATGCTTTTTTTATTTAGGATAGGTCTTAAGAATGCCGGTATGATTTAAACGGAAACCTTATTTTGTGTTTCGTTTAACCGGCTAATGAAAAATAAGAGATTGCGCGTAATTGCTTTTCAACTAATACTGCTACTGGCAGGTTTGTTGTGCATTGAAGCAGTTTTAAGATTAAAGGGCTATCAACCAGGGGATATGAAGCCCAACTGGTTAAATTTTGAACCGGTAGACTCACTTTACGTTATTCATGATTATTACACGAACGGAGATGGTGTTTTGGTTGCGGATAGCGACTATTGGCTGGCCCAGGACATACATGTTAATGAGGACGGCTTTCGCTCACCTGATTTTAATAAACTGGATACAGGTAAAAAGAAGATACTTTATATCGGCGATAGTTTTACCTGGGGCATGAGCGCTAAACCCATAAAAGACCACTGCTTTGTTGACCTTGTAAGAAATGAAACAAAAAGCGAAGTGATCAACCTGGGTATTCCGGCGGCAGATCCTGCACAGTATTTTCAATTGGCAAAAAAGTATGTCGCCCGGCTTAAGCCCGATATGGTTTTTGTAATGTTTTTTATGGGTAACGACCTGATGATTCAGGATAGAGACGTAAGCACTGGCGAGCCATATTACTATTATACCAATGCAGGTGCTATTGTGGCCGATATGGATGGCAAACATTTTAAAAGTGCACAGGCCGCCTATAACTATTTTGTAAGCGACCGCTACTATATGCACCGCCCCGGTAATTTTTTTGAATGGCTTGTTTCAAAAAGCTCGCTTTTGTCGCGGCTTTACTCGGTTCGGTTTAGGGTGCAGGAGAAATGGAATTTTGAAAAGACCATCAGGGATTCGCACGTTACCAAAAAGTATTTGACAGGGATAAAAGAAGTTGCCCGGCAAAATAATGTACCGGTAAAATTTGTTCTTATCCCTGAAATAAAAGAAGCAGATATGGATCTGCATAAATACAAGAACCGGTATTCTGATCTTTTATTGGATACCATGCTGAAGGATGATTGGCTCATTTTCCCGAACTCAAAATCGAATTTCACGCCTTATCCCGATGCTCATCTTAACAATGCAGGCCACCGGTATTATGCCGACCGGATGGAAGAGTTTCTCAAAAATTACATGGCAATCAAATAACTTTTAAATTGCCTGCTGCAATGAATAATTTTTGCACCATATCTACTTCCGGCCATTTATATAAGGCTTATGCTCTTGCTGATTCTTTGCGGGGTATAAGCGACGACTTTATTTTACACATACTGGTAGTTGATAGCAAAGAGAGTTTTTCATTTGA
>JAQBNQ010000462.1 GCA_028288545.1 Bacteroidota bacterium | reverse complement strand
CCGCATTTTATGGAACACCTCAACGCTCATCCACCGGTTTTGATGGCAGGCGAATGAGTATGTTACTGGCGGTATTAGAAAAACGCGCGGGCTTCAGGTTCGGAACAAAAGATGTGTTTTTGAATATTGCCGGGGGCTTAAGAGTAGAAGACCCCGCTATCGACCTCGCCGTTGTTGCAGCCCTTGTTTCCTCTTATAATGATATGCCTGTTTCAGCTAAAATTGCTTTTGCGGCCGAAGTTGGACTAAGTGGCGAAGTTCGGGCTGTAAGCAGGGTAGACCAACGGGTTTCAGAAGCCGACAAACTGGGCTTTGAAAAAATATTCATCTCCAAATTCAATCAAAAATTTGATACGAAAAAATTCAATATCGAAATTGTAACCATTGGCAAGGTACAGGAGTTAATGGAAGAGTTATTTGGGTGAATTAATACAATCGCCAAAAGCAGTTGAATACAAATCGTTTTATTGCCCTTTGCCAAAGTGCTAACTATGGACGAATGGAAGAATAACATTATCTTTGCTTAAATTCATGATATGGGATTAATTTATGTTGATATAAAGCTGGCAAATACGGTTGAAGAACAACTGTCAAGGATGAATAAGATTTTGCCGGAAGAGGTAAAATCTATACAGGTCAATGCATTGGTTGATACTGCGGCATCCTATTTATGTATTAATGAGAATATTGCCAACCAATTAGGACTTGAAACAAGAAGAACGGATATCATTACAGTATTGGCTGATGGTACACAGCGGAAATGCAATCTTGTAGGCCCCATAACAATTTATTTTTTGACCCGGTCAACGGTTGTTGAAGCCATCGTCCTACCAGGGGATGAGCAACCTTTACTGGGTGCCATTCCTATGGAATCTATGGATGTAATTATCGACCCGCTTACCCAGCAGTTGGGAGTGCCACCATCAAGACCATATATGATTGTGGCGCAAATGAGAGGGGTAAAGACGAAAGAGTAAATCTCTTTCCGGAACGATTGAACACATAAGAATGGCTAAATAGTCCTTTGTGCCTTCGCATCTTTGTGGCAAAAATTTAAGCTTAGCCACTTCTTTTCAAACAATTTCTATTTTCACCCACCGTTTATAGGGTTCAATTATACTGTGGCAAAAATATTCAGGCTTTTATTGGTGTTATCGGTTCCGGTTGTGCTGCTGTTTTTCAGTAACTGCAAAAAGGACCAGTTTGGCAGTGGCCCTTTGGCTTTTAGTGCCGATACCTTAACCTTCGACACGGTGTTTACAACACTTGGTTCTACCACCCAGTATTTTAAGGTTTTTAATAATAGTAAGAAGGAGCTGAAGATTGAGAACATTCAACTCGCACACCTGGTTGGGACGCAATTTCGCATGAATGTTGATGGCATTGCAGGAGACCATTTTACCAATGTTGTTATTCCGCCAAAGGATTCGATATATGTTTTTGTTGAGGTTACGGTAAATCCTAACGACAAAACTTCGCCTTTTGTAATTATCGACAACGTAAATTTTAGCATTGGCGGTAAAACCCAAACAGTTTTCCTTCAGGCATTTGGACAAAATGCCCACTTTCATTATGGACAAGTGCTGGGTGGTAATACCACATGGCACAACGATCTTCCTCACGTCATCATCAATCATGGCAACGTTCCGGGCGTATTGGTTGATTGCGGTGCTACTTTGACAATCGATCCAGGGTGCCAAATTTTATTTGCATCAAATTCTGCCATTTTTGTGGCCGGAACTCTGGATGCTTCTCATCCACTTACCTGGCAGGATTCTATTGTATTTAGAGGTGTGCGACTGGAGCAATATTATAATGATCAGCCTGGTCAATGGTTCGGTATCGTATTTTTACGAAATGATACATGTGTTCCTGTAGGGAAATTTAAGCATTGTGTTATTAACGAATCATCCTATGGCATATACGCCGGAGCCGGTTTAAGCAATGACTTAAATAGTTACCTGGATCAAAGCCGCAGCCCCAATGTATTTATCGATAACTGTATCGTTAAGAATACCCAGAACAACGCTTTGTATGGTTTTGATGCAAACATCACGGCTACCAATTCGCTTTTCTATGCAGCCGGAGATAATCTTGTAAAACTGGGCCTCGGAGGAAATTACAACTTTACGAACTGTACCATGTATAATACCGGTTCGGCTTCCTTAAGTCATCAAAAGGAAGTGTTGCTGCTAAGTAATTTTATTTATGTGCAGGCCACCAATACTTCGTACGTTGCACCATTAGCCACCACATTTAATAACTGCCTCATTTATGGCAATCTTACCAACGAAATTTCTTTTAATAATATTGATGCTGACCTTACCCGGTTTAATAACAACTTCATTAACTCGGCAATGAAAACCCCGAGCGATACGCTGGGAATGAACTCCACCACTAATAATACCAACCTCTTTAATATGGACCCGCTTTTAAAAAATCCGGGACAGAATGATTTTACGCCAAGTGACACGAACGGTGTGGTTTCGCCTTTAATTGATTATTGCCCGCCAGGATTACCTAAAGATATTTTTGATAATCCGAGGAACGCTATACTTTCAGGACATACCGGGACGCCGGTAGATATAGGCGCCGTAGAGAAGCAGTAGACAGGCATTACCAATTCAAAAAAATCATGTAATCCTCTTATATTTGGAATAACCCAACTTTCCAAAATGCAAAAACTTATACTCTTTCTTGCCCTGGTAATTTTTAGTTTCCAATTAAAGGCACAAGACCCCGCAGACCTTGAAGCATTTGAAAAAGCAATAAAGCCGGGTGCACAGTTAAGCTACGATGTAACCACTAAAGAAACCCAATACAAGTTAACCATCATCCTTAAAAAGCTCGGCCCCGAAATGGCGTTTGACTGGAAAACAACCGGTGGGCAAACAAAGAGCGGGAGTGTTACAATGAGTGCCAACGCATTGACCAACGCCACTGCTTTGTTTAGCAACTTTATGGGTGGCGGAGATTCAAAACTGGATAGGGAAACAAGCTTATGGCTTAGCAAAAAAGTTGTAACCGATGTTACTTCAACCACCCAGGCATCTATAAAATTAAGAGGCAGTACAGATTCGGTAACCGTGTTGAGTAACGCAACCACCTCACTTGGATTTAATGTAGATGGCAATTTTGTAACGCTGCCCATTTGGGAACTGCAGGGTGGTGATCCTAAATGTACTGTGGATGTATTAGAGTCTAAGTTTCCTTTAATATACAAAATGGATATTGGCTGGAGCATGGTGCTTACCGAAGTAAAAAGCCAATAGCTGTACACTGATTGAAACAAATCAGGCTTCCCCCGTTGATTTGTAGCGACATGAGTTGATATTTTTGTAACTATGTTGTGAACCGATGCTAACGCTGTTTAAAGACCTTTACTATTCTTTTCCTATACAGTTGCTGCTGCTGTCGTTTAAACGGCACCAGTTTCTGTTATTTTTCTGGATATTTCTAATAGTTATTATAGTGGGCAAGTTTGGCACCGAAGTGGGAATGCCAGCCGTTTTTCTTGACCCCGAATACCTGGGCAAAGTAGGCTACCTGAGCTTTGCTATTGTAGGTATTGGATTTGGGGCCATGTTTGTTACCTGGAATATTGTCATGTATATTTTGCATAGCCACCGGTTCCCGTTTATGGCCAGCCTGCAATATCCGTTGGGAATGTTTTTTCTGAATAATTCCATCATTCCGTTGGTATTGGTCATCTCTTACTTCAGCGCCATTGTTCTTTTTCAAACTCATAATGAGTTTCACAATTTTGCCGACATCTTTTTTGACCTGTTGGGCTTTGTTGCAGGGTTTGTTTTAATGATAATGATCACCGCTTTTTATTTCAGTTTCACCAATAAAAACGTTGGAAGTATTATAGCTGAAAACAAAGAAAAAATACGGCGAAAAAAAGCTATCAGGAAGGTGCAATTCAACGAGGCAATGGAAACCCTGCACTTAAACAGGGTTGATTATTATCTAACGAATAAATTCAGTGTGCGCCATACCCGCACCGTTGACCATTACGACCCCAAATTACATCAGCTGGTTTTTCGCCGTCATCACTGGAACGCCTTTATCGCTTTCATTTTTGCCTTTGCCTTTTTAGTTGCCATCGGTTACCTGATAGAAAACCCGTTCTTCCAGTTTCCGATTGCTGCCAGCAGTTTTTTATTTCTATGCGTTTTAATGTCGCTGTTTGGTATGTTTTTATACTGGACAGGAGGTTGGGGCTCGGCTGCAATTATTGTGTTTTTGATACTGGCCAACCAACTAACCAAATACGATATAGGCGGATTTCAAAGCCGCGTTTATGGAATTAATTACAACGTTGGAAAAGCGAAATACAACCTGGATGCCTTTCGCGCAATTTCCACTGACTCCCTGATTGAAAAAGATACAAAGTATTTTATCCGGATACTGGAAAACTGGAAAAAGAAAAATACCGATCCGCAAAATCCTGATAAAAAGCCCATACTATATTTTGTGAATGTTAGCGGTGGAGGTTTAAGGGCGGGTATGTTTACAACCGCAGTTTTACAGGATTGCGACAGTTTGGCAGCGGGCAAATTACTGGATAAAGTTTTTCTGATGTCCGGTGCATCGGGCGGAATGTTTGCCACTACTTATTTAAGAGAATTATTTTTGCAGAAAAAGGAAGGCTTTCAAATTAACCTGCGCGACCGGCAATACGCTTACAATGTTGCCAAGGATCTGCTTAACCCGATTGCCATT
>JAQBNQ010000262.1 GCA_028288545.1 Bacteroidota bacterium | reverse complement strand
GTTTTTTACCACCCTTTTTACTTTAATAGTAATGGGTGTAAGCATAGCCGGGTTTTTACATAGTGTTTTGAACAAAAAGAAAATACCATGTGCCTGTTTAGGGACTGTTTTTAATTTGCCAATGAGTACGGTTACAATTATTGAAGATGGGCTGATGATTGTGATGAGTGTGGCGATGTTGTATAGTTTGAAATAGCGCTTCTTTTTTCTTAATACAAATAGAACGCTGATTTATTATGATTTTTATGATCAATTATGATAATACAGAATAGGAAATATTAAAACTAATTCAGCCTCCGAATGACTGAAGTCATTCAGTCGAGCGGCTGTTCGGAGGAGCGTTTCTTTCTTTCGGCTATGCATGAATTTTTTTCTTAACGTAATTTCTGTGAGGCCAAAGGAAGGGCAGCGAACGATCACATTCAATTTATTTATAAATTTCAGATGATCGAATCTTGGTTATATGTATGAGTTTCTATTCTTCATGGGGCTGTTTGTGATATTCTTGGTTGTGTATCCGCCTTTAGCCAACTTGTGGAATAACTCTTTTATCAATCAACGGACAGCAAAGCGATTAAGGAAGTTAGGCATGGAACTGGAAATGCTGTCGAAGTATAAAGGTTACAAAGGTTATTACCGGAATTATTTTTTTAGGGTCTACGCCGAAAAGGAGAATACCTATACAGTTAATATTATAATGTATTTCCGCCCGAATGCGGATGACTATGGCAACATCGATTACAGTCAGCTTTACCGGATAAAAAGCACTTATGCGCCCGGGATTTATAGCGGATATCCATGTTTTTTTCAGGCGGAAGTATGTTGTTTGCTTGTACAGGAAAGCAGGACGTGGTTTACCCCTTTTGTGGCGTTAACACGGAGGCTTAACTGGATGGTGGATATTGGAATAAGAGAAAACCTGATACCACTTACGGAGGAGGAATACGAGCGTTTGCTAAAGGCGGATTGGGAATTATTTGCTCCGCCACCGGGCAGTTTGAGAGATGAGAAAGCCCCGCAAGTTGTTTAGTTATGATCAATACAAAAATTTTGCAAATTTGTATTATCATAATGGATCATAAAAATCATAACTGATCAGCGTTCTATTGAATTTAAAAATCATACCATGATAGACACACATTTTGCACTAAAATTTGCTGAAGCCTGGATAGCTTCGTGGAACAGCCATAACATGGAAAGCGTTTTAAGTCATTATACGGATGACTTTGTTTTTGAAAGCCCGGTGGCAGCCAGGATAGTACCCGAAAGCGGTGGAATGCTAAGCGGCAAACCGGCCATTAAAGCATATTGGGAAAAAGCACTTACCCAAATTCCCGACCTTCATTTTGAAATTCATGAAGTATTGGTTGGTGTAAATAGTGTAACGCTGTATTACACAAACAGGGCCACCGGAAAAAAATCGGCAGAAGTGATGTTTTTAAATGATGAGGGTAAGGTTTACAAGGGCTACGCGCATTACAACCAGTAAGTTTCGAGTTTCAGGTTTCAAATTTCAAGTTTGAGGACTAGTACTTCTTCAGCATCAGGTTATCCTTGTATTTGCTTTTTGCGTTGAACCACCAGGTGTCGATATAAAACTGGGTGCGGATGGTGAGTATGTTATCTTTCTTATAATCGGAGGTAAAGCCCGGTATAGCGGTGGACTCGTTCATTACATAGTCGTACCAGATTATTAGCTTAAACCAGTTGTAAGGAATAAAACTATATCCTATTCCGATAGTTGAATATTTAATGTCTGTTTGCGAAAGACCATTGCTGATGTTGCTTACCAGGTTTTTACCGCTTAGTTGCGATTGAGGATCGTACCAGTCATATTTTAAGGTAATGTCGTGCATCATGATGTGATTCTTCACCTTGTTTTTAAAAGATTGGGTGAAATTAAAGGTGGCTCCGTTAAACTTGCGCAGGTAAAGATCGGAGATGGGCGCTGCATTTAATTGGCCCAATGGAATGGAGGAGGAAGTAGCACCGCCCGGCTGTATTCCCGCAATAAATTCACCACGGAGGGTGGTGATACCAATGGGGTAATCGGCTTTAAATTCAAGGTGGGCGCCGTAGTATTCCCGCTTGTATGTTTTGCTTAGTTGCTGCTTTGGGTCGGCAATGTTAACATAGCCGAATGTACCGGTAGAATCTTTTTGTAATTGATATACATAGTTACTGGTTTGCAAAACACCGCCGTTATAGTAGGATACACTGGCATTGAAACCCAGCCTGGATTTGCCCACGTTCCATACTTTACCAACTTTAATGCGGCCAATAAAATCTTTGCGACTTTGATATGTGCCGGTTTGAAAACCCACACCAATGCCCTGTCCATTTACAACCGTGGCATCGGCCCGTAAGTAAAGTGTTTCAAATTTTGAGGGGGATTCAATTATAAGCGCTTCCCCCAACTCAACTTCGTTTGGCATTAGTGTTTGATTGACACGAGCAAATTCGGGGGACTCAAAAAAGGCGGGGGTTGCCGGAGTTTCAAAGCCAAAGGGCCTAAGAAATACGCCACCCTGGATACTAAACCAGCCAAGCCATGGGTCTATGATTCTACCATAAAAGTCTTTTACAGTAAAGCCTTGCCCCGAGGCATCGAACTGAAAAGCAAATTCCATTATTTTAAGATCCTTTTGATTTTTGTGCTCGAAAGAAAATTTAAATCTTCCACGACGAAGTAAAAACCGATTGTTTGCGGCTTCGGGGAAAGTGCCGCCCTGGTAGGCTCCTACACCGGCGGTGCCCAATGCACCAGATGAAATTTTACCGGAGGTATCAGCCTTTTGCCATTCGTTTTGCACGTAGGCCTGAAAGCGAAATTCGCGCAATATCTTTATCAGTTTGCTCTCCTGGTGTGTAGATGTGTCAGGATGAACGATGGCAAGATCATCGTTAAAGCCGAGGCCATCAATTTGGGCCTGTGACTTAAAGCATATTAAAAGCAATAAAACGGGTAATAGTTTTTTCATCATCATGGTTTTCAATCAGGAGGAATTAACCTGAGAATATTTTAAAGGCAGATATGACTCTAGTGGGCAACTATAAATTTGCCCGAGGTAACCATGCGGTTATCCTGGGTAAAGCGATAGAAATACATACCCGCCGGATAGTCGGATGTATTTATCTCAATACTTTTAGAATCTGTAAGTGAGTATTCAGCTACTTGTTGTCCGGTAATATCGGTTAGTGAAATCTGGGCGTTTGAACCGTTGAAATTACTGCCGGTAATTTTTAACATTGATGAAACAGGGTTTGGCGAAATTCTTAAACTGGCCTTGTTATCAATATTATTTATTCCGCTAATGGTTTTCCAGCAATTGGTTATTGGCAGGTTTGAAGCGGCTTCTCCGGCGTGATTTGTACCGTAAATATCTTCAATGGTTCTTAAGATATTGTAAAGACTCAGGTTGTCGGTGTATTCGCCATGCTCAACCATAGGGCCAAAAAAAACAGTTGGGATATTGTTGTTGAAAAGCCCGTCATCTTCATCAAACGTATAAATTAAAAGGCTGTTGTGAGATCGTGCCCATTGAATGTAGGCATCCAAATGTTTTTCCATCCAATAATCTGCCGAAGCTACACAAGCCGGGGGAAGGCCATTGTGCATATCGCTATCCTCCACCGGTACCACGTAGCTAACGGTTGGCAATTGCGAAAAATCAGTTGGAAATGTAGATAGTGTTTGATTGCAACTTGCGGCTACCTGGTTGGTTCCGGTTCCTATCCAGTTGGCCACCGGATTGTGTTTACGGGCATATCCGTTGGAACTTACAACATCGGACCCAACTGCCGGCAGGTTTTGCGAGTAGGTAACAAAACTATAACCCTTATCTATCAATTCGCGGGCCATGTTAGGGGTGGTATATGGATAAGCAGCCGGAAGGTTATCATCCGTAACTCCCTGGTTGTTGCCCGCAAAAAGATCGAAATAGTCGGGTTGGCTGGGATGCTCTAATGCAAACATTTGCGTGAAGGTGGCAGCGTTCGAATCGGCAATTAGGCCGTTGATGTAAGGGGCTGCACCGCTTCCAACAATAAAAGAATTGGGTTGGTTTTCTTCGATCAAAACCACAATGTGATCGGGCAAAGGAAGTGTGGCCTGGGCGCGGGTGTTATTAAAAAATGCCAGGAGGCACAGCAAAATTGCTAAGCGCGTAGAAATTATTGTCATGATGAATTAGTTAATGTTGGGCAAATGAACCTAACAGAAGCCAGTTGGAGGTTTTTTTAGTATTAACTTATGGTTAAATATTGGGTTGGATTTGTAATTTTAGGCAGCCTGTTAGCGCAGGTTTGCGGCTGTTCTTAACATAAAGTTAAAGATGGCTTATTAAGCTTTAAACCTTTTATAACGTGTTTTGAACCGCCGTTCAGAACAGCAAAATCCATTCAGGTAACATGAAAAGATATTTACCATTTTTAATTTTCAGTACTGTTCTGTTTTCGGCAAAAGGACAAACTATTGCCTACCATACAATTCAAACTGATGGTGCGGGAAAACTGATACCCTGGTATAGTCCTAATCTTGGAAGTTCCTACGACCATGATCTTAATATTATCTGGAATTTTTGGAAGAGCCTTCCAACCAACCAGACCTATTACATGACAGATCACTCGTACAGCGCAATAAGTTCGGGAAACAAGGTGGGCGGCGATCAATTTGCCATGGCGCTTTCGTCATGGGCTTTATATTATGCTTACACCGGCGATACCAGCCTGATAGCTAATATGCGCTACATAGCGGATACCTATTTGGCTAATAGTCTGTCGGCGGCTAATGCGGCCTGGCCAAATATTCCATATCCATGCAATTACTCCAATCCTACGTTTCCGGTGTACGATGGCGATTATATTTTTGGCCCGGGCCTAACCCAACCGGATAAAGCGGGTTCGTTTGCTGAGGAACTGGTTAACCTTTTTAAAATGACCGGCGACACAAGCTATTTGAATAGCGCAGTTTTGATTGCAAATACACTTGCACTAAAAGTTATACCGGGCGATTCGCTTCATTCCCCATACCCGTTTAAGGTGGCTGCTGTAACCGGTTATATCAACTCAGTAACACCGGGCGACCAGTTTACGGCTGACCTGGTACCTACCCTGCGCTTGTTTGAGGATCTTTCTAAAATGCGTATTGGTAACACTTTGAAATACGATTCGGCCTATGGAAGTATAAAGGCCTGGGTGCAACGTTATCCGCAGCAAAATAATAACTGGGGCTGTTTTTTTGAAGATATTTTTGGTCCGTCCAATACAGAGACGAACGCCGTAACGATGGCCTGGTATATAATGCAACATCCTAACTGGAGCGCCAATCCTTTACAGGATGCAAGGCATATACTTGACTGGACCTTTACCACTTTTGCAGATACGGATTGGATAGCACTGAGTTCGATACCCATTTTTGAACAAACTGCAGATATGAAGCCCGGCGGCAGTCATACATCGCGTTATGCAGCTGCAGAATTGATGTACAGTGACCTTAGCGGTGATACGACACTGAAGGAACGTGCAAGACGGGCTTTGAACTGGACCACTTACCTGGTTGACTTTGATGGAAAATGCAGGTTTTCGACTGCTGAGGGCAGTGTGTGGTTTACGGACGGCTATGGCGACTATGTGCGTCACTTTTTAAGGGCGATGGCTTCGGATCCTGAAATTGCACCGGATAGTGCTAACCATTTGCTGGGTTCTACATCCATCATTCCCAATATTAATTACCAGCCGCTTGAAATTACATATAATACTTACGACAGTTCTTCTACAGAAACTTTAAGGCTTACTTCAAAACCGGTGCAGGTAAAGGTAGACGGATCGGTGATCAGTGAATTGAGTTCGTTAAATGCCCAGGGATGGATTTGGACCGCTTATCCGCTTGGTGGAGTAATGAAGGTAAGACATGATAATGGCCACGCAGTTGATATAATATGGGCCGGAGCAGGAATTAACTCTGTAACTGATAATGAAAATAGTCTGCGCTTATTTCCTAATCCCGCAATTGGCGTTGTTAGTCTTAGTTATGTGGCGGACGCAGGGCAGAAGGTGGAATTTGATGTTACAGATGTTACAGGCAAGAGATTAAAGGAAATACACGTAC
>JAQBNQ010000446.1 GCA_028288545.1 Bacteroidota bacterium | reverse complement strand
CAATAATATTCAAGGCTCTGTAATTACGCGAGTTGTTGTAGAGCGGGATGGTTCGGTGTCGCACATACAAGTTACCCAATCGGTTAACCCCGCACTTGATGAAGAGGCGCTCCGGCTTGTAAAGGCTTTTCCTAAATTTAAACCAGGGCTACAAATGGATAAGGCTGTAAGAGCTTATTATAACACGTCTATCAAATTTTCACTCAACTAATAACAGTACTAAAATGTCAGAAGGATTGCGGACTTATTCAAATATTTATTTCACTCTTATAGCTTTGCTTTTTTCGATTTGCGTAAATGCGCAAAAAGATTCAACGGGTGGGAATGATTCTAAAATTTTCACTTTCGTTGAACATGTCCCAGAATTTCCAGGAGGTGATATGGGCGTTATTAAGTTTCTTCAACAAAACATTAAGTATCCAAAGCGCGAAAGGAATAAGGATATTCAGGGAAAAGTGATTGTAAGGTTTGTGGTTGATATTGACGGGTCGGTAAAAGATGTGGTTGTGGTAAACAGCGTTAGTCCTGGCCTTGATAAAGAAGCAGTACGGGTAGTTAAACTGCTTCCTAAATTTAAACCCGGCACTCAGCAGGGGAAACCCGTAATGGTGTATTACAACCTGCCCATAAAATTTTCACTCAATTAATAAATATCTTTAAATAATATGGCAGAAGGATTCCGCCCCAAATCAAACACACCACCGGTCGACTTTATGGGCAAGTTGAAGTTTTACGGCCGCATGGTTTTAGACTTGCAGATATTGACCATCTACCGCGATATAAAAAGAACCATTCCGGCCTTTAAGGGAAATGTGTTGGATGTAGGTTGCGGGCAATCGCCGTACAAGTTTTTGCTCGATGCATCACAAACAAAGTACTCAGGCATTGATATAGTTGACGCCGGTAAATTTGATTATGATAATTCCGACATAACTCCCTTTAACGGCGAGGACATACCTTTTGAAGATGGAAAATTTGACGGGGTGATTTGCACCGAAGTTTTGGAACACGTACAGAATTATCAAAAACTCATTAATGAGATGTATCGTGTAATGAAGAAAGGCGGCACCGGTATTGTAACCATACCATGGAGCGCCCGGTATCATTATATACCCTACGATTTTTTTCGCTACACCCCCAGCAGCTTAAAAACCATGTTTAGCCAGTTTAGCGAAGCAAAAATTCAAAATCGCGGTACCGATATCCCGAACATTGCAAACAAGATAATTGTTATCTGGTTCCGCAATTTGTTACCCGCGCAGATATGGAAATGGATTTTTGTGCCTGTATGGATCGTATTTTCGCCCATACTGATGTTTACTGTTATACTGGCACATTTGGCTCTGTGGTTTAATCTTGGCAGCGATGAGGACCCTTTGGGTTATACTATTATTGTAAGAAAATAAGTGCAATTTTCGCACGGAAACCGAGAGAATAAAGCAGAGAGTACAAATGTTATTTTCGTTTTAATTCATTTTAAGTTCTCGGCTGTTTTCTCCGTGCGAAAAATATGATAGGATAATATGGAAAATATAAAAGACGATAGAGGCTATAACCAGGTTTGGGCCGATAACAGGTCCACACGTATTCGCGCCGAACGCAGGTGCGATTACATGATATCGCAAATGAACATAACCCCGTCAGCTTCTGTAATGGAAATTGGCTGCGGAACCGGCAAAAACGCTTACCTGTTAGCGCAAAAAACCGGCATGAAAGTTTTAGGGACCGACCTCTGCGTTCCCTTTATTGAAGAGGCAAAAAACAATTTTAAACTGCCCGGTTTACGCTACGACATTCTCGACTTCAACAAAGCCGACCAGTTTAAAGGCGAACAGTTCGACTATATCATTGGCAACGGAATACTGCACCATCTCTACTATCACCTGGATGAGGCTTTTGTAAATATGCTTCATCTGTTAAAGCCGGAGGGCAAGATAATTTTCCTGGAGCCTAATATTTATAACCCTTACGTATATCTCATTTTCTCTTACGATTATCTACGCAAAAAAACGCACCTGGAACCCGACGAAATGGCATTCTCCAAAAGTTGGGTATCCGCTAAATTATTAAAGGCAGGTTACAAGGATATTAAAGTCGAGTACAAGGATTTTTTATTGCCCGGTATTCCTGATGCTTTGATTACACCTTCGGTAGTAATAGGCGATGTGTTAGAGAAAATACCGGTACTGAAAAATGTATCGCAAAGCATCTTTATAAGCGCAAAAAAGAAATAGGCCCTTTCTAAAATCTCCACTTACGATAAAACAACTTCGTTAATAGATAGGCGCAATTACTTTAATCCTGTTTGCTCAAACAGGATTCTGTTCCCCAAGTCCCTGACTGAAAATTTTCTTAATGGCACTTTCGTCAGGATCATTCTTGATTCGATGCCCAAGATTTTTAATACAAACCCAAAAAGTTCTATTTTGCCACTCAAATTTTAAAAATGGCCAAGCAGCAGATTAAACCGCAACCAAAACCACAACCTAAAGTTGAACCTAAAAAGGAGCTTGTTCTTACCCCTTTGATTCCGGATGCACTGGCTAAGAAAATATTTATTGGTTTTGCCGTGCTTTTGTTGGTACTGATGGCCTCGGTTAGTCACCAGTATGGGATTTCGGGCGATGAGAATTTTCACCGGATGTACGGACACCACATTGTAAATTTTTATGCCACAGGCGGGGCCGATAAAACTGCTGCTTCTACTGTTGGAGCCGATTCATTGATGGTGTATTACGGTGGCTTGTATGACGGCACAGCAACTTTGCTGTCCAAAGCATTGCCTTCCATCAACGAATGGAACATCAGGCACTTTTGGAATTCGGTGTTTGGATTTTTTGCCATGCTTTGTGCGGCGCTGGTGGCTGTTGAGGTTGCAGGATGGCAAGCAGGTTTGATTGCGTTAGTGTTCATGGCTTTTTCTCCGCGGTTTTTTGGCGAGAGTATGAATAACCCCAAGGATATTACCATGGCTGCGGGGTATATGTTTGCCTATGTTTTTATTATTAAGTTTTTGAAACAACTGCCGCGGCCAAGTCTAAAAGTAACTATTGGCCTGGGGTTAAGTATTGGCATAGCCATGGGTATTCGTATTGGGGGATTGTTGTTGATACCGTATACCTTCCTGTTTTACGGCATTGCTATGCTGGGCCTTTTTGGCTTTGGAAAACTGCTTGGCTTTTCGAAGTTTGGGGAGAATGTTTGGCCAAGTTTGAGATATGTTTTATTGGCTTCGGTGATAGGATATTTTGCCAGTTTGATTTTTTGGCCGTATGGATTGGTGGCGCCGTTCAGTCACCCGTTGGATGCCTTGAATGTAGCGCAGCACTTTGGTGTAGGCATTAGGGTATTGTTTGATGGCAAACAAATGATGTGCAGCGAACAGGACCCCGTTACGGGAACTTTTGTATCGAACCTGCCGTGGAATTATATACCGCAGTGGTTTGTTATCTCCACTCCTCTTTTTGGTTTGATAGGTTTAGTGGCCTCATTTGCGCTGATACCTTATATGCGTAAAAAAGGAAATTTGCTGATGCTGGCTTTCCTGTATTTTACAATTGTGTTTCCGCTGTTTTATGTGGTGTATAAAAAATCGGTGTTGTATGATACGATGCGCCACTTCTTTTTTGTGTACCCAAGCATTATCATTTTAGCAGCATTGGCGTTTAATTATTTTTTAAACACGCTACCGAAAAACGCCAAGTACATTACACTGGCGGTAATGATTTTGCTGATTGCATTACCTGCGCGGTTTATGTTTGCCAATCACCCCAATGAGTACGTTTATTTTAATGAGTTGGAAGGTGGCATAAAAGGTGCTTACGGAAATTACGAAACGGATTACTACATGAACTCCGTAAAGCAATGTGCCGACTGGATGAAGACACATGAGAACCTAAAACGCCCCGATGGTAGAAAGAATTCGGTGTACACAAACGCGGTGGGGCCTACTAATTTTTATTTTAAGGAAGATACTAATACCGTAAGCGTAGGTTATGCCAGTTACCGGACCCGCGAAGAAAAAAATGCGGATTATGAAATTATGTACTGCCGCTTTGTTGACCGCGACCTTTTGATACATGGGGCTTTTCCGCCGGAGCAGAGTATTTATACGGTTTATGCGGATGGTATTCCGTTATCGTGCGTGGTACGAAAGGATGATAAGCGCGATTACGACGGACAAGAGTTAATGGCGAAGAATGATTATGCCGGGGCCCTGGCGCTGTTGGAGCCATACTCGCAAAGGTACCCGAAAAACGAGGTGGTGCTTAGCAACCTTGGTTTATGTTATTTAAATGTACAGCGGTTTGATGATGCCATCAGGGTATTAACGGCGAGTATAGGTTTGAATTCGGAGAATACGAATGCTTCTTATTTTTTAGGGCTCTCTTATATGTATAAGCAGGATTTTAGCAACGCAGCGGGGATACTTACCAATGTAGTAAAGGCCAATCCATATAATCCTCAGCCCTACAGGGCTTTAATTGAGTGCCTGAAGCGACTAGGAGATAACCAGGGAGCTTCCTATTATGCTAATATGTATCAGCAGTTGACGGGAGGGCGTTAATGCGGAGTGCGGAACGAATGCAGAGTTCGGAGCGCGGAATGTGGAATTAACAGCCGGATAATTAGTAGAAGCACGACAATTTCCTAAAACTCGCG
>JAQBNQ010000423.1 GCA_028288545.1 Bacteroidota bacterium | reverse complement strand
CTTAGGGCGCGAATTCATTTAGGCTAAAGCCCATTCTGTTTTTTATTTTCTTCCCCGGCTTGAAAGCCGGGGCTACTGGATTAGATTGCTTCCGGAGTTATCCGTAGCCAGCTAACCTTCAAAACCATAATCGCGTTCCACTTTTGCAATGCGTATTTTAAACTGGCTGTACCATTTTTCGCGGCCGTATTTTTGGGCAAGTTGATGGTCAACATTCATCTTCCAGTTTCTAATAGCTTCAAGGCCGTCCCAATAAGATACTGTAATGCCCAAGCCACTGCGGGCTGATTCGATGCCCAGGTAACCGGGCTGCAGTTTAGCGATCTCCTCCATCTTGTCGCTCACTGCGGCATAGCCATCATCGCCATCTGTTCTTAAACTTGTAAAGATTACTGCGTAGTAGGGAGCTTTTGGAGTTTTTGCGATCATGATATATTTTAAAATAAACTGCCGCTATTAGTGGGTGGAGTTTTACCAATGTGCCTGTAAGCCAGTTCCGTTGCCTCGCGTCCACGGGGAGTGCGTTTTATAAATCCTTCCTTAATTAAAAACGGCTCATACACTTCTTCAATTGTGCCCGATTCTTCGCCTACTGCCGTGGCAATAGTTGTAAGACCAACCGGTCCGCCTTTAAATTTTTCGATGATTGCCGAAAGAATGCGGTTGTCCATTTCATCCAATCCATGCTGGTCAACATTCAGCGCTTCCAGGGCGTATTTAGTAATGGCGAGGGTAATAGTTCCATCGCCCTTTACCTGTGCAAAATCGCGCACCCTTCTTAACAGCAAATTGGCAATACGAGGGGTACCACGGCTACGGCGGGCTATTTCATATGCCGCATCTTCATTTATTTCCGCTTTCAGAATTTTTGCTGAACGCTTTAAAATGTTCTTCAAAACTTCTGCATCATAATATTCCATGCGGCAGGTAATACCAAACCGCGAACGCAAAGGAGCCGTTAACAAGCCTGAACGTGTTGTAGCCCCAATTAAGGTAAACGGATTAAGCGCAATTTGAACAGAGCGGGCATTAGGCCCGCTATCTATCATTATGTCGATCTTATAATCCTCCATAGCGCTGTAGAGGTATTCTTCTACAACAGGTGAGAGGCGATGTATCTCATCAATAAATAAAACGTCATTCACTTCAAGGTTGGTCAATAAACCTGCAAGGTCACCCGGCTTTTCCATAACGGGGCCCGAGGTGATCTTGATGTTAACGTTCATTTCGTTGGCAATAATGTACGATAGGGTTGTTTTACCTAAACCCGGAGGCCCATGCAGCAAAACGTGGTCTAATGCCTCACTGCGCTGTTTTGCAGCTTCAATAAATACATACAGGTTATCAACTATTTTAGGCTGACCCATAAAGTCGTCAATTGCCTTTGGCCGGAGGGCTCTTTCAACCTCCATTTCCTCGGGACTCAATTGCTCCTTTTCAGGATCCAGGTTCTTATTAATCATCGGTTAAAAATAGTAATAAAAAAGAAGGGGGTGGTTAATGCCTTTACCCTTGTAAAAAGTATTGGAGTGATGTTTAAGCTGCCGCAGAAAAGGGCTGAAGCCTGAATTGGAAAGGACAAATATGACCACACCTTGAAAGGCGCGGCAACTTTAAGCATAAACGAAAATGTCCTGTTTAAGGGCATTAACAACTTTTCCGTCGTTTAATCTCCTTTTTCACCAAATCCAACTCTCTGCTGGTTTGCCCTGCTACCGAGGTGTTCTCCTGGGCCCTTCTTATCAGGTAGGGGATCACCTCTTTAACCGGACCGTAGGGTAAATACTTGGTGGCGTTAAACCCTAGTTTGGCAAGATTAAAAGTTACGTTGTTTCCCATGCCATACAACTGAGAGAAAAATATCCGTGGATTTCCGTGATCTATTTTTTTCTTTTCAATCAACTCCATGCCTAATAAATTGCTTTCCTCGCTTTGAGATGCAATGCACAAATAAAGATTGTCGAGGTTATCGAGACAAATATTTACGGCTTTATCAAAATCGGCATCTACTTCCTTTTTGCTTTTGTGAATAGGAGAGGGATATCCAAATTGTTTGGCCCTTTCTCTTTCCTTTTCCATGTAAGCGCCACGCACCAGTTTTGCGCCCAGTATGTAGTTGCCCTCCTTTGCTTTTTCGATTTGGGCCTTCAAATAATCCAGCCGGTCGTGCCGGTATAACTGAAATGTGTTGAACACAATGCATTGTTCGCGATTGTATTTTTTCATCATCAGCTCCACCATTCCATCCAGAGGCTCCTGTATCCAGCTTTCTTCAGCGTCAACGTATAAAGGCACCTCATTTTTTTGAGCCACCTTGCAAATTTTTTCAAAGCGGTTTTTTACCTGTACGTATTCGCGCTTATCTTTTATACTAAGTTTTTCCCTGCGTTGTATCTTTTCAAATAGGCCAAATCTTCCAAAGCCGGTTAGTTTGATACAAAGGGCTTTTACAGATTTGTTTTCACCACCAAATTCAAGCGCTTCAATATTTTTGTCGACGGTAGTATTAAAATCCTTTTCGGTTTCTTTCAGTTCAACACCATAATTCAACAATACGCCTACACCATACTCTTCCAACTTGTTGATGGTGCGCTTGCATTCATTAAAAGTTTCGCCTCCGCAAAACTGATTGTAAACAGTCCACCTGAAAAGCGGGGATACCGGTAAATGAATTGACAAAGCGAAGTTTGCCAGTGAACTACCTAAACTGACCAGGCCATTGTTGCTCATTAACTTAAAAAGTGCTTTTGCTTTTTTCAGGTCGGCATCAGTTTTGTCGGCAAAGGCCACTTCGGTATTCTCAAAAATATTGGGCTGAATTTTCATTTATATCTGTACGCTATTTTCCCTAAAGGCAACTTAACAGGTAATTTTCCAAAAGGTTGTAACAAATCTGCCGGCGAAGTTGAAAATATTTTTCATTCCTTTAGAATTGCTTTAAAATATACCAGTGGCGCTTTGCGTTTATAAGGTCATGTTGTACTTTGAAGGAGGAAAAAATGGAACCGGAACTGTATAAAAGTTACCGGAATAAGGATGGTTTGCTAATTTTAAAACTTAAACCTGCATAAAAACATGCCTTCGCTGTTTTCATTGATCATTTATATAATTATTGCTGCCATCGGGTTTACTATGGTGTTTTTATACCGGGGAACAAAAACTACTGCCCAGATATTTAAGCCCGACCCTAACAGGGTAAAGAAGTTGTTTATGATAGTACTGGCAACAGCCACGGTTGTCACCCTGGTTCTTTCGTATTTGACCGAGTACCAGCTAAAATCCACTGCCATTCCTGACGAGAGTTCTATGAAGTTCCAGGATTTTAAATCCA
>JAQBNQ010000417.1 GCA_028288545.1 Bacteroidota bacterium | reverse complement strand
TCGGCAATAACATTTTCAAGCCCTAAAAAATAAACAGCAATAGTGTTCGAATATTTACTACATCCAAACCCGTTGGTTATTATCACATAATAATTCCCATTTAAATGCGGTACGTAATAACTACCGGTAGCGTTATTTATAACCGAGCCATTAAAATACCACTGGTAGGTTCCTCCTCCTGATGAAAAGATCGTATCACCCGTTTTTGTAAGAAGGGCCACCGGTATCGGGTTAACGGTTACCACTATTGTATCGGTTGCCGTTGCGGCGCCGTTACTACCCGTTACTATATAAGTAGTAGTGTTTACCGGCGATGCAATGGGGTTGGCGCAGTTGCTGCAATTTAAACTGCCAGCCGGAGTCCATGAATAATTTGCCGCACCGGATGCTTGCAGCTGAACGCTCTGGCCCAAACAGATCGTATCATTGCCTCCTGCTACAAGAGAGAGACTATAGGAAGAAAGTATACTATCCACACTTACGCTCCAGATAGACCGCGCAAAGGTTGCGGCCGCCAATATTTTATTGGGTTCATCAAGCGTAATGTCGTAGATAGTAAACAGGGGCATATTGGTTCCCAGCCTTTGCCAGTTAACACCCATATTAAGTGTGTAGTACACCCCGCCATCGGTGGCAACAAAAATCAGGCTGTCGTTAAGATGACTTAGTTCGATATGATTTACTGCAAACGGGGGAAGATCGCCTGATATGTCGGTCCAGGTACTTCCTGAATCTATTGACATATGTATGTGTGGAATGTTATCGTTGTCCTTATATCCGCTATGAGAAACAAACACAACATTATTGTGAACGTTTGACGCCTTTACATGGGTTACATACCGGTTAGGCAGGGTGGATGAAATATTCTGCCAGTTAAGGCCCTGATCGGTGGTGCGCCATACTTTGCCATCACTGGTGCCAACATACAATAGCTTTGTGTTAAGCGAACACTCATCAATAGTGGATATGTTACGGTAAGTGTTATCGATTGTAGATGTTGCATCGGTTAACACAAGGCTAATGGCCCGCCAGTTTGGAATATATGAACCGGTTGATTGATATATGCGATTAGTGCCTGTGTACATAGTATTAGGGTCGGCACTACTGAGTATGTACGGCATATCCCAATTGCGAATATCGTTGCCGTCAATGCCAGCGGTGGCATCCTGAAAACTACCTCCGTCGTTATCTGTATAGGCTATTGCACCATTCTGTGTTTCGGTGTACCATATAGATGGATCCGTTGGATGAAATCTTTGTTGAAAACCATCTCCGCCATAATTGCGGGGCCATAAATTGATGTTACTGATATTACCCGAAGTTGTTCCGTTATCCTGCGCTCCGCCATAATATAACCCGGGGTGGGTAACACTATATGAAACGTGATAGAACTGAGTATTGGGCATTGTATTAATAGGCGTCCATGTATTGCCCGCATTGAGTGATTGGAACAGGCCGCCATCTGTGGCAACCAACCATTTATTCTGATCAACAAAACGCAGGCAATGTTTATCGGCATGTAAATCGTAGGTCCACCATGCAGGGCCAACCATCCCCCAATTAAGGCCATCGCTTGTGGTCCACATGTCAACACCTAACACATAAATTTGCGAATCGTTGTACGGGTTCACAGCAAGGTTTCCAAAATACCATCCAAAACCTCCTTGCACTTGCTGGCTGGTCAACTGGCTTACATCAAGGGCCGTCCAGCTAGCACCGGCATCGGTAGATTTATAAATGCCCTGCAGATCCAGAGTGGCCGAGTCGACATATTCGGCGTAAAGCAGGTTATGATTTTGCGATGACTTTGCAATAGCTATACGCGAAAACGAACCGGTGGGCAATCCATTGCTGAGCTGTGTCCAGCTGGCACCGCCGTTAATGCTTTTCCAGATCTTTGCATCCGGGCCCGCTATCAATCCTTTTAAGTTTTGCCTGATGCGGTTCCAGCTTACGGCATAAACAACATTGGTATCCGTGTTATCCAGCATTACATCGATAATACCTGCAGAGTCATTTACAAATAAAACCTGGCTCCAGGTTTGGCCGCCGTTATTTGATTTATATAAACCGCGTTGATTGTTCTTTGCGTAAGGCAAACCCATAGCACCCGCATAAACAATATTATGATTAAGCGGATGAATTTCGATTTTTGAAATGACCCGGGTTTCATACAAACCTATGTTGTGCCAGGTAGCGCCTGCATCGATGGATTTTAAAACACCATTCCCAATTGCAGGATAGCCGGAAATATTAGGATCGCCTAAACCGACATAAATAGTATTGTGGTCTGTCGGATCAATCTTTATATCGCCCACGGCAAAATACGAAAGCGTATCCACCACCGAAAACCAACTTACTCCTGCATCAATACTTTTAAAAATTCCTCCATTAGCGGTACCCGTATAAATAACATTGCTATCTGTTGGGTCAACTGCTACTACATCTACCCTCCCTCCAATATCTGTTGGGCCTTCTATCTGCCACTGTAGATCAAAATTAAATCCCCGCGCATAATTATTCATCTGCTGGCGGGCAATCCGCTTTGCATTTTCAAGACCCGGCAGAATATCCTTGTAATCCGGGTAGGACCGCTGAATGAAAAAATTGTCGTAAGGAAATTGTAATTCGTCGCCGTCTTTTTCTTCAATTCTATCTGTACAATTCTTATCCTCTATCGCCTGGGCCGAAATCGTTTGAGGAATATTCAGGAACAAGGCAAAACAAAAACAGAGAAGAACATTTTTCATGGAAAGGATTTATTCCTGGTAATAGATACGCTTAACCCGGGCAGAAATACTTGTCAGTATTTCATACGGTATTGTTTCGGCTGCTTCTGCAATTTCCCCAATTAAAGGCATATTGCCAAACACTGTTACTTCATCGCCTTCATTAGCTTCTATCCCTGTTATATCCAGCATGGCCATATCCATACAAACATTGCCGATAATAGGTGCCAGTTTTCCATTCACCAGCATTTTGCCTTTGCCTCCCGATAGTTTTCTACTTAGACCATCTGCATATCCAATTCCTACCGTAGCAATCGCTTTATCTTTCGAAACTTTTCCCACTCTGCCATAACCTACGCTCTCGCCTTTCTTTACATGCTTTATCTGCGATATGGTTGTTTTCAGCGTTTGCACGTTCATCAACTTGTTCTGCACTTTATCCGAACCATCAATGCCATATAAGCCAATGCCCAGCCTTACCATATCAAACTGCGCTTTTGTGTGGCGGGTTATTCCATTGCTGTTTAAAATGTGTCGCAAAATTTTGTGATCAAACGCCCTTGTGATAAAATCGCTCATCTCATCAAATTTCTCAATCTGCGTTTTGGTAAAATCATCATACTCTTTGTCTTCGCTGGCCGCCAAATGCGAAAAGACCGATGCTACCTGCAACTGATGATTTAATTTTAGGCGTTCAATCAATAAAGGTATTTCGCTTTCAACAAAGCCCAGGCGGTTCATACCGGTTTCCAGTTCCAAATGTATTTTATATGCCTCGCTGTCGCCGTTCCTGAGCAATGCCAGCACCTCCGAAAACTTCTCCAACAAATTCAACGAGTATATCTCGGGCTCGAGATTGTATTGAATCATAGATTCAAAGCTCCGGTGCTCAGGGTTCATTACCATAATAGGAAGCTTAATGCCATTTTTTCTAAGCTCCACTCCTTCATCTGCGTAAGCCACCGCCAGGTAATCCACGTGGTTAAATTGCAGGGCATTGGCAATTTCAAAACTTCCGCTGCCATAGCTAAACGCTTTTACCATGGCCATTATTTTGGTTTCGGGCTTAAGCAGAGATTGGTACGTTTTAAGATTATGCGCTATAGCATTCAGGTTAATTTCCAAAACCGTTTCGTGCACTTTCTTTTCCAAAAATTTTCCGATTACCTCAAAGCGAAATTTGCGGGCACCCTTAAGCAGTATCACCTCGTTTTGAAATGAAGCCGAATCCAGGTGTTTCAAAAAATCTTCAGTCGATTCAAAACAGTTAACCTGCAGCGCATCGTTTTTTTCAAATAATTTTTTTGAGCGCATCAACGCCGGACCCACGCCTACGAGGCGGTTAATTTTATTTTCGCTAAGCAGTGTTGCCACTTCAGCATAAAGATCCAATTCCCCTCTTCCGCTCTGCAGAATGTCTGACAGTATCACTGTTTTTTTGGGATGCTGGTCCTGCTGCTTTAAAAAATCGATAGCGATACGCAGTGAGCCGATATCGGAATTGTAGGTATCGTTAATGAGCGAGCAATTATTGATGGCGTCCTTCATTTCAAGACGCATCTTTATTCCCGCCAGATGCTTCATCCGTTCCTTAATAACAGCAATATCCTTTTTAAGATAAAGCATTACACAGGCGCAATGAATCGCATTTTCAACCGATGCCTTGTCGACAAAAGGAATTTCAAAATCGAGTTCTTTATTTTGATGAACGCAGGAGATGTATGATCGCGCGGCCTTTTGCATAACGCTTATAACCTGTACATCGGCCTCGCTGCTCATGCTCCAGGAAAAAGTCTTTATTTTGTTCTCCGTTTCATCGTTCCCTTTTGATAGGGCATTGATCTCCGCAATGCTTTGGTTTATTTCAAAATAGTCTTTGCAGTAAATAAGTATACCGGTATTAACAAATAAATTGAGTTTCTCCTTTGTTTTGTGCCGGCTGCTCAAAAATCCATCGCTGTGGGCCTCGCCTATATTTGTAAATACGCCAATGCCGGGTTTAATTATTTTTTCAAGCTTATCCATTTCACCGGACTCAGAAATACCGGCTTCAAAAATCCCCAGGTTATTGTCCTCAGTAATCAACCACAACGAAAGCGGGACACCCACCTGCGAGTTGTAACTTTTCGGATTGCGTACTATGTTGTAGTCTTCATGCAATAGTTGATACAGCCATTCCTTTACAACTGTTTTGCCGTTACTACCTGTAACTGCAATAACCGGCAGTGTAAATTTATTGCGGTGATAGCCTGCCAGTTTTTGCAAAGCAAGTATCACATCTTTAACAAGAATAAAATTGCTATCGGGATAATTCTCTTCTGTAAAATCTTTTTCTTTGGAGATAACAAAATTGCGCACCCCTTTTTTATACAACTCGTTAATGTAGTTATGGCCATCCAGCTTTTGACCGGCCAATGCAAAAAATAAAGTTTGAGCCGGATGTATCAGCTTACGCGAATCGATCAGTAACTCCTGTATGGTAAATTCCTTCCTTGATTTGATGATAAGTTTACCGCCAGATGCTTTTACAATTTCCGGTATCTTGTATTCAGTTTTCATACGCCTTCAGTATCTTTAAAATCTCAATTTGATTCAAAAATATTGAAACCACGGTGTAGATTCATTTTTTCTTTTCAATTATAAGGATATGAGCAAATTACGAAGAGCAATTGACAGAATGAGGGCCGGCGAGGATCTTGGGCTTGATCGCGGAGGCCAACGCGGCCGTCAACGGCTTATTAATACGGATGGAAGCTATAACATGAAGCGCAAAACCGGCAGGTTGTGGGGCGATTTTACGCTATACCATTGGCTGCTTACCACTTCGTGGAACCGTTATTGGTTGGTGGTATTCACTTTTTACGGGGTGATGAATTTTATTTTCGCCACTATTTATTACCTGATCGGCGTTGGGCAGTTAGGTGGAGATATTGGCACTACATCACTGTCAAACTACCTGCATTGTTTTTTCTTTTCGGCACAATCATTTACTACCGTGGGGTATGGTGGTATTTATCCTATTGGAAGAGCAGCCAATATCATTGCAACACTAGAAGCGTTTACAGGCCTGATGACTTTTGCCCTGGCCACAGGTACTCTTTACGGACGTTTTTCAAAACCTGTTTCACGTATAAAATACAGCAAGAATATCCTGATCGCACCCTACAAAGATTTTACCGGAATGCAATTTATGATTGCCAACGAATTAAGCTCCACCCTGATGGAAATGGAGGCGAGAGTAAACATAAGCTGGTATGAAGATGACGGAACG
>JAQBNQ010000407.1 GCA_028288545.1 Bacteroidota bacterium | reverse complement strand
GAACAGGCCTTTTTTAAATGTATAAGTTATAGATGATCGCCCGCGGATATCCTCGGCCAGCAGGAAGAAAGTAATGCCGGGATATGCATCGTATTTATTTTCATCAAGTGTAATGGCGGTTGTTTTTGGAGTGGTAAAACCATAGGTTTCCTGCACAGGATTAGTGCCAAAAAGATAGTTAATGTCAAAGAAAATGCTAACCAGCATTGGGGCGATGCAAAAGGAGAAGAACGTTCGTTGCGAGTTGTGTTTTAAAGTTGTTACGATATAAGTAATTAAGACCGGCACAAGATAAATGCCAAGTAAGACCGAAGGTAATATCAGTGTTTGTAGGCCCACCTTAATAAACACAAAGAGGTTAAAGATTGTCAGTACGGTAAACAATGCCTTTTTCGAATGTGACAGATATGTAAGCGACGTAAAGAATGCTGCCGGGTCAAGGTCGAATGGAATAACCAATCGTATTACGCGATAAACAAACGGAGTACATAACAAAAATGCAATAAACCCGCCGCCAAAGGATAGACCCGCAAAAATGGATATAAGTATTGCCGGCACCGCGCTTACACCAAATACTGTCCAGAAGAAATACACGTGATCCGCCACAATTTTTAAGGAATACAGGCCTTTAAAATGATCAGTGTTTTCAAAATCGGAATACTTCATGTGGCTATATGTAGCTGCCCGTTGGCGTACCTCCTCGCGCTCTGTTTCATGCCAACTGGAATCATAGGATGGGGCTGATGTATATTGCGGAGTATATTCGATAGTTCCGTTTTTTACAAGGTACTCGTAGGCCTCGGTCAGTAAAATAAAATCTTCGTGCGCGGTTGGTTTTTTGTTCCTATCGGGATGGAGCAGTTTTGCTTTTTGGCGATATGCTTTTTTCAGATCGTCAACTGAAGCACCGGTGGGCACACCGAGGATGAGGCAATATTGGCTGGTAGTTCTGTAAACCATTTACTAAATCAAATTTGCTTTTTTGCCCCAGTACCAACTTAGCAAACCTCCGCTTACCAGGTGCCACACGCCCCAACTTGCAGCCACCAGGGCCATTCCGCTTAAGCCATTAAAGAAAGTAAATATCAATATAAGTCCCAAGCCCGAATTTTGAATACCGGTTTCGAAAGTAATGGTCTTGCAGTCGTTAAATTTTAGCTTTAGTAACCGGGCAAATAAATAACCGCTGCCAAGGGCTATAGCGTTATGAATAATAACCAAGGGTATAATGGTAGTAAGATTGCTTGTAAAAACTTTGGCGTTGCCGGCAAATGCTGCAATTAAAAAGAAAGCAAAAGCAATGAGCGAAAAGTTTTTCATCACTTTGTTCAGTTTGGCTGTAAGCAAAGGCTTGTACCTACCTAATAAAATACCTGCTATAAGCGGAACGCCGACCACTAATACAATGGTTTGAAATACATCAAAAAGTGAAACATGAATTTCTTTAAGCAATGCTGCAGTAGAACTATCCAGCCCGCCGTAAAAGGCAAAGTTGAAAGGTGTTAATCCAATTGCAAGAACGTGAGAAATAGTGGTTAAGCTAACAGCAAGCGCTGTGTTGCCTTTTGCAAAGTGCGTAAACACATTGCTCATGTTTCCACCAGGACAGGCGCCTACCAATATCATTCCCAATGCAACAGAGGGGATTGGGTGCAGGATTTTTACAAGGATGAAGGTGAGCAGCGGGAGCAGGATGAAATGAGCTGTAAGCCCGGCAAATGCGCTCTTTTTGTTTTTGACAAGAGCGCTAAAATCCTCTTTCCTTAACTCAAGCGCAATACCAAACATGATAAGACCCAGGACAAGGTTGAGTATGATTAAACTATTGGCACTGAATTTTACGGAACCACTTATTTCGGCAGGAATAACCGGCGCAATAGCAAAGAGGAGAGGTTGATGCATATGGAGAATCATAAAGTCTCCCCCTTTGGGGGAGATTTAGAGGGGGCTGCCGACCAGCAAACCAATATTTCTCTTTTGCCCTCGTATGGTAAGCGGCCGTGCGAGGTGCTGAAATTATCTATGGCAATAACATCGTTTTTATTCCAGGGAATAATGACCAGGTTTTTCCAAATCACCTCTTCAATATGCCGGATGTAGCTATCAGGTATTTCGGTTCCGTCTCCAAACAAAACATTCATGCTTTGATCAATGGGTTCGGTGGTTAGTTTTTTTGCTTTTACCATCAGTTCTGTTAGCAGCGCCCAGAATAAAGTTTTAGCGCGATGCTGCCGTGCATGGATGTAGCCGTACTCCACCGGTGCTGCTGTTGGGTGAAAAACCTGGGTATGGTTAAACCAAACAGTTTCACCGGTTACCGGGTGTTTGATTGTGGCAGGAGTATTATGGATGAGTCTTAGGTTGCCATTATCCTGCCAGGCATATTCCATTTCCTGTTCGCGGCATTGGCGTTCTACCTCGGCTTTATCGGTGGTATTAAAAAGCTCGTTCCATTTTTTAAGTTCGAACAAGTTGAACCGGCTTTTATTTTGAAGGCCAGAATAATTGCGCACAGTCATCAAACCTTTTTTGTCAAACTCGCTACGGATCTTAGGATCAAGATCTGCATAGACCTTTCTAAAATTACAAAGCGGTGTTTCTCCGCCATACTCCGGCTTAACATGGCAATAGAAGAATAGCGTGATGGGCGGATGTTTTACATAACTCATTTCGCAATGCTGCATAATGGGGTAAAAGCCCGGTAACTCGCTGGCCGTGTAAATGAATTTTGTGTTTGGCACTATATTGCGTGGCGAGGTGCCGTAGTAATCGTTTTTAAGTGCGGGGTCTATCTGCAGGGCAAGGGTTTCAAAGGCAGAAGGAGTATTTATATCGAAACCGGAAAACAGTACAGCGCCGCTTTCGTGAAATTTTTTTGTGAAGCTTTCTTTATTGGCAGCTATCCATTGCAACAGATCTTCCAGCGAATCGCTGCTCCTGGGTTCGATAAGGAGTGGAAGTTTATCCTTGTTGTAATAGTGTTCTTTCATTTATGCTTTGTAGAAACATGAAGGTATGAATTTTGAACTATATTTATAGTAGAGTTTGCCGATGTAACTCAGTTGGTAGAGTAGCGCATTCGTAATGCGTTTATCTCGGGTTCGAGTCCCACCTTCGGCTCAGATGAAGATTAAAGAAATAATTAAAAGACTGGAAGCTGAAGGTTGGAAATTTGTGAGGCAGAAAGGCAGTCACCGGATTTATAAAAGAGAGGGTGTGGCGGAATTAATTGTTTTACCAGATCATGGGAAGGGAAAAGAGCCATCAATAGGTGTCCTGAATGATATTATGAAGAAGGCAGGATGGAAGTAATTTAATTCTTAAATTTGCTTGCAATGAATTACCTGGTAATATATGAACGGGCTGAGGATGGCACTATTTGGGCACGGGTTCCTGATTTGTCGGGCTGTTATAGTTGCGGTGATACAATAGAAGAAGCACATAAAAATATTATAGAGGCCATTGAGCTATACCTTGAGACAGCTAAAGAAGAAGGCGTTGCCATTCCTCCCGCCAATCATTTTCAGGCTGAACTTATAAAGGTGGCGTAGAGACTCGTAATGCGTTGGGCGCGGGTTTCAATGAAGCTTCGCATTCAATTTCGTAAGGAAGTGACAAGCCCCATGCTGCGTAATTGCGAACCATTTGGCGG
>JAQBNQ010000386.1 GCA_028288545.1 Bacteroidota bacterium | reverse complement strand
CACGCATATGAAAACCTTAGGTTAATGACAAAGCACGGATTCGAAGGCCAATATGGGTTTTACGAGGCCGTGGACTACACGCCATCACGACTGCCAAGGGGACAAGACAGTGTTATTGTACAATCGTATATGGCCCATCATCAGGGAATGAGCTTCCTATCCCTGGCATATCTTCTGCTCGATAAACCTATGCAAAAGCGTTTTGAAGCAGAACCACAATTCCAATCCACGTTGTTATTGTTGCAGGAAAGAATTCCGAAGGCGACTTCCTTCTTTGCTCATACCACCAATATTGATGATGTCGTTACCACAACTTCGGAACCTGAGGTAAGAGTAATTAAAACACCAAATACTCCAATACCTGAAATACAATTGTTGTCGAATGGCCGGTATCACCTAATGGTAACTAACAGTGGCGGCGGATATAGCCGGTGGAAAAATTTTGCCATTACGCGTTGGCGCGAAGATGCTACCTGCGATAATTGGGGCACGTTTTGCTATGTCCGGGACCTGGAAACCGGAAATTTCTGGTCAACAGCGTATCAACCTACCATTCAAAAAGGCGAGAGTTACGAAGCCGCATTTTCGCAAGGCCGCGCAGATTTCAGAAGCACCAATAATAAAATAGAAACGCATACTGAAATAGTTGTATCCCCCGAAGATGATATTGAAATGCGCAGAATCTCAATTACCAACCGCAGCGGCAAACGGAAGGTGATTGAAATAACCAGCTATGCAGAAGTAGTGATAGCACCTGCCGGTTCGGATACGGCACATCCTGCGTTTAGCAACCTGTTTGTACAAACTGAAATATTGCCACAACGTAATGCAATATTATGCACCAGGCGCCCGGGGTCGGCTGAAGATAAACTGCCATGGATGTTTCACCTGATGAATATACATGGAAAAGAAGTACAGGAGGTTTCGTACGAAACAGATAGACTGGCTTTTATTGGCAGAGGGAACAGTAACTTAAATCCCTTGGCCATGGCCAAGGGTGGCAAATTATCCGGCAACCAGGGTCCGGTACTCGATCCAATTGTTTCCATTCGGTACAAAATTGTTTTGGAACCTGAGGAAGTAGTAATGCTGGACATGATCATAGGTATTGCCGATACCCGCGAAATATGCCAGGGCCTGGTTGACAAATACCAGGATAAGCACCACCGCGATCGGGTATTTGAATTGGCCTGGACTCATAACCAGGTAGTTTTAAGGCAAATTAATGCAACAGAATCCGACGCCCAACTTTATACCCGACTCGCCAATTCGGTTATATATATTAATCCAACGTTACGCGCGGAGTCTACTACCTTAATCAAGAATCATCGTGGGCAACCGGGTTTATGGCCATACGCTATATCCGGCGACCTTCCTATCGTGCTCCTTAAAATTGAAGAACACAGCAATATAGAATTGGTAAAACAGCTTATACAAGCCCATACATTCTGGCGCTTAAAAGGGCTAACGGTAGACCTGGTGATTTGGAATGACAGTCATGACGGATATCGGCAAGTTTTGCAAAACCAGATTTCTGACCTGTTAACAGCACATAAAACCGATCAACCCGGTGGCATTTTTGTCCGTGCATCTGACCAGATTTCAAACGAAGACCGGATACTTTTTCAAACCGTAGCCCGAATAATCATTTCAGGCAGTGCTTCTTTAGCCGAACAGGTTAATCGCAAATTAACAGCACGGGCAACCATGCCGGTAATAGTTACTACAAATGAAAACCGCAATCAGCAATCATCAGTTACAACTCCGGCCAACCTGGTTTTCTTTAACGGGCTTGGTGGTTTTTCAACAGACGGCAGGGAATATATAACTTCAGTTATTGACGGTACACGAACACCCGCACCTTGGGCAAACGTTATTGCCAATCCAAATTTTGGCACCGTTATTTCGGAAAGCGGTCAATCTTATACATGGAGCGAAAACGCTCATGAAATGAGACTTACGCCCTGGCTCAACGACCCGATTTGCGATTTAGGAGGAGAGGTTTTTTATCTGCGCGATGAGGAAACAGGGTATTTCTGGTCACCCACTCCACTACCCACGGGGGATAATTCTCTTTATACAATAAGACATGGCTTTGGCTACAGCGTTTTTGAACACGAAGAAGATGGAATTCATTCGGAAATGTGGGTTTATGTCGACCTGGAATCTTCCATAAAATTCACGTCAATAAAAGTGAAAAACAATTCGGGACGCCCTCGTAAAATAACTGCTACCGGTTACACAGAATGGGTGTTGGGAGATTTACGACCTAAATCTGCAATGCATATTGTTACTGAACTGGACCTTGAAACCGGGGCAATAATTGCCAAGAATCCATACAGCATGGAGTTTTCAAAATCGGTATCTTTCTTTTATGTTGAAGCAGCCAATAAAACCTTTACCGGTGACAGGGCCGAATTTATTGGGCGCAATGGCAGCCTTAAAAAGCCGGCGGCCATGTTACGCACAAGGCTCTCGGGAAAAATAGGCGCTGGACTGGACCCTTGCTCTGCTTTTCAGGTAGTAATGGAATTGCCGGAAAGCCAGGAAAAGGAAATTATTTTTAAGCTGGGTAGCGGCAAAAACATACAAGAGGCAAACAATATAATTCGCAAATTCCGTGGTGCAGATGCAGCACACGAATCCCTGAATAACGTAAAACAATACTGGATAAATGCAGTTGAATCAATACAGGTAGAAACACCTGATGTTTCCGTTAATTTTCTGGCAAACGGATGGCTTACTTATCAAACGCTTTCGGCCCGTTTGTGGGCGCGTAGCGGATATTACCAGTCGGGCGGTGCATTTGGTTTCAGAGATCAGTTGCAGGATGTAATTTCCCTGATACATGTTGATTCACAGTTGGCGCGTAAACAAATTCTTCTTTGCGCCTCACGGCAGTTTAAGGAAGGTGATGTGCAGCACTGGTGGCATCCTCCCATGGGTAGAGGCGTAAGAACCAGGTGTTCGGACGATTTTCTTTGGCTGCCTTTTGTAACCTGCAAATATGTTAGCAACACTGGTGACATAGAAATTCTAAATGAAATCGTTCCGTTTATCGAAGGCCGCTTACTTAATACGGATGAAGAATCCTATTAC
>JAQBNQ010000384.1 GCA_028288545.1 Bacteroidota bacterium | reverse complement strand
TGGTTAGTGCTGGGCAATGTGCTGATAGTGGATTTTAGCGGAATTAACCTGCCCGATAGTGGAGCAAACCTGGCGGGCAGTGAGGGATTCTTTAAATTCAGGGTAAGACAAGCTGCGAATGCTATTTTTCCTATAAATCTTTCCTGCATAGGTGAAAGATCGGTTTGCCGCATTTCCCATTTTAGTGTCAGCATTTTTTCAATGGTGTTTTCCAACTTCTTTACGTTTACCAGGTATGGGGTTGATGGTGGTTTAATAAAAATATTGCGCAGCACATTCATCACCACATCATGAATCCTGAATTTGGGGCTTTTCAAATTTCCGTACACGGGTATTTCATAATCAATTACCTCACCCGCATCGCGCGCTATTGACATGATAAGCGGCAGGGGCAGCCACTTCGAATCTTTTCGTTTGATCTTTTTGCCTACCCGGGGATCCATTACCAATAAATGATTCGTACTTTTTATCATGCTGTCTTCTACGTTCCAAATGCCGTTTAATTCAACCGTGCCGCGGTCTAATGGAAAAGAGGTATAGGTAATTAGGTAAGGATTAAAAAGCGAAACAGGCACTTTGTGAATTTTGTAGCTGATATCAAAAAATCCGTAGTCATTAGGGTCGAGGCTAACATCCATGCTAATTTCGCCGTATGGTTTGAGCGTGGCGTTTAGCTTTATTTTCATGCGCTCTTCCTTTTTATCAATAGAGTCTGCACGGATAAACAGGGGCATTCCATCCACCGAAAATTTTTCGCGAAGGCTGAAATCATTAAATATTACATCGCCCTTGTAAACAGTAAACTTGTTTATCTTATAATCGCTGGCGGCAAAATTCTTTAATAGCTCCTGCAAATATTCGGCGATCTTTAAGATAAGGTTAAACTGACCTTCGGAATGAATACCGGGTTTGCTACCTGCTTTACCAAACATCCGTGTCAGGTTATCGAGGTAATCATATCGTTCGTAACGGAAGTACGGCCTATCTAACATTACAGAATCAATCAGGTATTTTTTTCCACCGGGGTCCGCCTCGGTTATGGCTAGCACTAGCCTTTGAAAGGAACCATAATCCTCGTGCGTACTAGGGCCGTATTGAAATTTTTTAATGGCGATTAGCCCCCTTGTTTTTAAGGCGAGCTTATCTTTAAAATTTCCTTCGCCCTCCACCCTTGCATCTACCCAGCCGCCGAAGTTGCCGTAGTTACTTAGTTCGCGCATGTATTGGCTGAGGGGTTTTAAATCAAAACTATCTACCGCGCCATTGATGCGGTAATTGAGCGATTTAAAATCGATGGACATAGTGCCGTTTATTGCGCCACTGGTGGGACCCGATAACAAGGCAATTTTAAAAAGCATGGTATCCACATCCCACCAATGGCCGGGGCTTTGGATATTTACATTTTTAATAAAATAGGTAACCGGAACACGCGGTTGCTCGTAATGAAACTCGCCATCATTAATTACGCAGTTAAGAATATTAAAGCGGGTAGGTTCGCCGCTTCGTGGGGCATTGGGATCCTTGCGCCGGTAGTGGTCAATAATATCCTGAAAATTGATGTGGCCCTGGTTCTCTACTATCCGGCCCCAGGGTTTATCAACGGTAATTGAACTTATCTCGTAGGTTTTCTTAAACAGCTTTAACATGCTAAAATCCACGCTAACACTTTGCGCAGTAAAAAACAGGGTATCGCTATTATGCTCGTACACCCGCAAATTATGGATATGAACGTATCCCGTTAGGGGATTAATATAAATCCAGCCTAACTCAATTTTACGCCCCAGTATTTTATCATCATATTTTTGAATGAGATATTTGGCGATGGGCGATATAAAAGCAATAAGCACAACAAAGAATATCAATATTGTAATTACAAGAACCTTAATGGCCCTTTTTATGCGTGATTTTTTTTTCTGCTGCATGAGTGTACAATGCTAAACAAATGCCGGAGTTAAAGGTTGCGGGGGGAAATATAGAGGTTCACGCAAAGGGCGCAAAGATTTTCGCAAAGAACCGCAAAGATTTTCTGCCTTTCTTCGAGTAGCGTTGCGCTGCCGTAGCTCGGCCAGTAGTTAATTCCTTTACCCCCCATCTCCCGAAGTTCGATTCCGCAGGACAAATTATATTCAATATATTTTCTCAATACTCAATACTACATACTATTCCTTTACCACCTCGCGCACTGTCCTTTCCCCATCCACCACCACACTAACAACTTTGCCTATGCATGTCGAAATTAATGCGCCACCACAAGTTTCTTTGTTACAATTTCAATTTGGCTTTTTTTGTAAATAGTTTTTATAAAATATATACCCCCTGCAAGTTTTTCGGTATCAAAAATCTCTATCTGACCTGTTTCCCTTTTTGTAAGTAACTGTCCCGATTCATTCAAAAGCTGCAATTCATAATCCCCCTGCATTTCCATTTCCACATAAACGTACTTATCAGCAGGGTTGGGTTGGATCCGAATTCCATCAGAAATACTATTCTGCAATATGGATGAATTTAATGTATCGCAACCGCTGCCAGTTAGCGGCCCCAATTTGTAATTGATTAAATTAGGTAAACTAATATCATCCTGTGTAAGAGTAACATAACCACCTCTGACAAAACCAGAACTATCTCCTTTCTCATTTGGCTGATTAATTACGTGCATAAAATAGTACCCACCATTCCATGTACTACCGTAAATCTTTCCATTAGGAGCCATTTGCAGGAAACTAAGTTGAGCATGGTCCAGAGAATCAGCCTTGTAAAGTTCTACTGAATCTTGAGTGTTAGGCGCCCAAAGATCGTATTGGGTAAGCGTGGTCCGGTTTGCGACATAAAGAAATCTTCCATTTGGCGAAAACTCTAGCGATGCTGAACCGCTTAAGGGATTGTGTACAGGATCATTGGATGCGTTATTATAAACTGTTACAACGTTACTGAATTCTCCTGCGCAACGATCAAAATTCATAATTGTTACTAAACCAACATATGTTCCGGTTGCATAGCTAGTCCCATCAATAGAGAACCTGCTGTATGCCACATCATAAGGTCCAGTGCATGAAGGGCCGATATTCTGAATAATTGGTCCCTTAATAGTGTCAGGTGTTAGTAGAAACTTATAATAGCTGTTATCATCTAATCCTCCTATTATTATCCAATAATCTCGTCCATTAGCATGTTTACATGCAGTCATACCACCACCTCTAAATCTGGACTTACAGAAAACTATATTTTTTTTAACTACCTCCCAGTAACCGTTTGGGTGATTTATTAGTGAATAGTATAAGTTGGACGGCCTATTATCGCTATCAGCAGAAAAATGTATCAGATAATAATTGTCATCCGGCATGGGTAAAAACAATGCAGCTTGTGGGATGCTTAGGCCATCTTGCGAATTGAGATCAGTATATAAACAGGGACTCAGTCCAACTCCGTTACTAAGGGTATCTCCTAACTGGTCGTAAACGTTTACTCCATTAGTGGCAAAAAGAAGATTGCCAACTGAATCACAAATATTAGCGTCTGTAAGAATAGTATTGAAAAAACCATGTATAGAACTGTTGGCAATGGTATCATTTCTAAAATCAACCCGCGATGGATTAGGCGCAAGTACCCATTGTGCATCATAGAACTGAGATTTCCCAACTAGGATACAAAGTATAAATAATATAGTCAACACTTTTTTCACTTGATGGTTAATATTTTTCCCGATTTAATATCTCTGTTTCCTTTCCCAAGGTTTTAATGTTTTGATTTTCCGCTTTGAAGACCTGTAATTTCCTCAGCGCAAACCAGGAACTTAACCGAATACATCATTAACCTGTTTATTGCACTCGACCAACATTGACATTTGATAAAAATACTAAGTTTAGAGAGAACGCTCGGTCTCGAACGCAAAAAAGCGGAGCAGGAAGACCCGCGTGGACCGTAAGTGGGCCATCCTTCCTCGCCACGCTGGCGCGTGTGCGCTCTCCCGCCCAAAGCCACGGGATGAAACACCTCCAGCGGGAGACAATGTGTTTTCTTATAATTTTCGGGAAACCGCGTCAAGGGTAAGACCGCTTGACGGGTTAGATTGCAAGTTGTGCGCAGTATAGGACTCGAACCTATGACCCTTTCCACGTCAAGGAAATGCTCTACCAACTGAGCTAACCGCGCTTGTTATACTATTTATACTTTAAGGCTGCACCGCAAAATAGGAACGAGAGCGAAGGACGAAGGAGGAGGGAAATGAATTCCTGTACTGCCCTCGTCTCCCGTCCCTCGTCCTTCGTCCCTTTATAATGTGGTAGGCTCATTTTAATGACAACTTAATATTATTCGGCTCCTAATTCTTTAATGGCCGCTACGTAGTCGAAGCGTTCGAGCAGACCGGTATCATACTTGCCCGAAATAAATTCGGGATTATCCATTAATGCAATGTGAAACGGGATAGTTGTTTTTACGCCTTCAATGATAAACTCGTGCATGGCGCGTTTCATTTTTACAATGCACTCTTCGCGCGATTTGGCGCGGCAAATAACTTTGGCCAGCAATGAATCATAATATGGCGGAACTGTATAGCCCGCGTAGATATGTGTATCTACCCGCACTCCATAACCTTTAGGCGTGTGAAGCGCCGTGATCTTTCCGGGGCTTGGTGCAAAATTATTTAAAGGGTCTTCGGCGTTAACGCGGCACTCAATAGCGTGCATTTTTTCGGGGAAATAAACCACGCCTGATATGGGAGTTCCGGCGGCAATTAATATCTGCTCTTTTATCAAATCAAAATCCATCACCTCTTCCGTTACGGGATGTTCAACCTGTATACGGGTATTCATTTCCATAAAATAAAAGTTCTTGTGCTTATCAACCAAAAATTCGATGGTGCCAACGCTTTCATAATTGATGGCCTTTACTGCTTTTACCGCAGCAGCACCCATTTTTTTGCGAAGGGCTTCATCAACAAAAGGCGATGGCGCTTCCTCCACTAATTTTTGATGACGGCGTTGCACAGAGCAATCGCGCTCGCTAAGGTGACAGGCTTCGCCATATTGATCGCCGGCTACCTGTATTTCTATATGGCGTGGTTCTTCAATAAACTTCTCTAAATAAACTGCATCGTTACCGAAAGAAGCTCCTGCTTCGGTGCGGGCCATGTTGTAGGCTTTTTCCAAACCACCGTCATCGTGCACTATGCGCATTCCTTTTCCGCCGCCACCGGCGGTTGCTTTTAATATAATGGGATAGCCAATAATTTTTGCGGCCTTCTTGGCGTCTTCAACAGTATCTACTAATCCATCGCTGCCAGGTATACATGGTACACCTGCTGTTATCATGGTTTCCTTGGCGGTTATTTTATCACCCATGGCCCGCATTTGCGCAGGGGTAGGGCCAATAAATTTTATCTCGTACTTACCGCATAGTTCGGCAAAATCGGCGTTCTCCGCTAAAAAACCATAGCCCGGATGAATGCCATCGGCGTTGGTCAATTCGGCGGCCGCCATGATAGCCAACATGTTTAAGTAGGAATCTTTACTGCGCGGACCGCCAATACAAATAGCCTCGTCGGCAAAGCGCACGTGCAGGCTATCGCGGTCGGCAGTGGAATATACCGCAACGGTTTTAATACCCATTTCCTTGCAGGTTCTTATAATGCGCAAGGCAATTTCGCCACGGTTTGCAATCAATATCTTTTTGAACATAGGAGAAGGTCTTCTATAAAATGCGATTTGCGATTAACGAATTTAGATTAACGAAGTACAAGTCAGCCTCGCTTCCGCCACTAGCTTTTCTCAATCAGGAATAAAGGTTGGTCATATTCCACAGGCGAAGAGTCTTCAACCAGCACTTTCAGTATTTTGCCTTCTACCCCGTCAAACTCAATTTCGTTAAACAGTTTCATCGCCTCAATAATACAAAGCACATCGCCCGATTTTATGGGGTCGCCTACTTTTACAAAAGGGTCTTTATCTGCACCGGGTTTGCGGTAAAAAGTACCAACCATTGGCGAACGGAATGTGACAAGATTTTCGTTAGGCGCTGCTGCGGTTTTTGTAGCAACGGGTTCCTGCTGTGCCGGGGCTTGTTTAGTTGCCGCCGGAGCCTGAACCTGTGAAGCAATATAAGTTGGCTGCTCGGTGCCTTTATTTTTAATGGTAATGGCAAAGTCGCCTTCCTTTACACTCAACTCGCACAGGTCGGCCTTCTTTACCAGTTTGATCAGTTCCTGAATATTTTTCAAGTCCATAGTTCAGTTTTTTGAGATAAAAAATCCCGAACAGCATCCCCGCAACTGGCGGAGGTATCTTCGGGATTTCGAATGTAAGAAGTTTTTTGATTTAGTATTAAATCCCCGGCATTTTACTGCCTAAGCGATTTATCTTCCGCCTTTTACGCGTTCAACATATTGACGGGTACGGGTATCAACCTTAATTTTCTCGCCCTGGTCAACAAACAAGGGTACGTTTACCACAGCGCCTGTTTCCAGGGTAGCTGGTTTTTGCGCATTGGTTGCTGTATCGCCACGAACGCCCGGTTCGCTGTAAGTAATTTCCAATATAACCTGTGCAGGAAGTTCGCAACCCAATATCTGGTTGGTTTCTTCGTGTACTATCACCTCGCAAACATCGCCTTCTTTAAGCAAGTCGTTGTTTTCAATTGATTTTCCATCAATAGTTATCTGGTCAAAAGTTTCCTGGTCCATAAAGTTGAAACCGGTTTCATCTTTATACAGGTACTGGTGTGGTTTACGCATTACCCGCGCAGTAGTAATATCGTGTCCTGCAGGGAAAGTGTGCTCAAGTACCCTTCCGGTGCGAAGGCTCTTCATCCTGCAACGAACAAAGGCATTTCCTTTTCCGGGTTTCACATGCTGAAACTCCACAAACTGGTAAATGTCATGGTTAAATTCAATACAAAGTCCGTTCTTAATTTCTGCGGTGGTTGCCATACTTAATTTTTTAAGGGACGGCAAATATAGCAGGTAAATGGCAATTGCCAACACCCCCTCTAAATCTCCCCCGAAGGGGGAGACTTAAAACCTAATGTGCCCCCAACATTCTATCTACCTTAGATTGGCTGTGACAATTTATACAATTGGTTATCAGGCCCTTTTGAAGGACCCTTTTGCCGTCGGGGCTTACCCGGGCATAGATCCAGCCGGTATCAGTAGGGTAATCGGTTTGCCCGGCTTTATACATTACAAAGAAGTCCGCCGGGCTGGTGATTTTTAGAAAGGTGGAGTCGCCCATGCGCACCATATTTCCGGTGCCGGCTTTTGCCTGCACTTCGGCAAAGTTCCAGGTACTCATTACAAGGGTTTGGCCTTGCGGTTGAGAAATATCGTAAGCATAGGGGCTGTCGTTTTTTACGTTGAGCCCAAAAACTTTGCCGCCATGTGCTGTAGTGTCGGTGCACCGGCTATAAAAAAGAGTGGTGTGAGCATATTTAGGCTGACCGGGTCTGTAAGGACTGGCATCAACCGCGGCCATTTTTGCAGCGTAATTAAAGACCGGGAGACATTGATATTGAGCCACTGCATCCAGCAAAAACTCATCCTCCATTTCTTTGGATCCGGTCCACGCCATTAGCTGAAACGCGATGACTGTCAATAAAAGTAGAGCAAATTTTGTCCTCATGTGGAAATCAAAAATAGCAGTTTGATGAGAAAAATTCGTTTTTCAAAAAACGAATTGTATTTTTCAGCATATTTTAAAATTGGGATTCAGCGATCCGGTTCTTAATTAACCCAAAACCTGTTTTATCATGAAAAAATTTTTCCGTGCTTTACTTTATCTGTTACTACTTATAGTAGTAATAGTTATCGGCTTTATAGGATTTCTCGAAATACGTGGCATTCCCAAATACACCGTTGACAAAATAGATTTTCCGCAGGTGCAAATTACGCCTGAAAGAGTGGCTACCGGCGAAAAAATCGCCTCGGTACAGTGCATGGTTTGCCACCGCGGCAGCGATGGAAAACTATCGGGCAGGTTGTTGCAGGAATTGCCGCCTGAGTTTGGCGAGATACATTCGGCCAACATTACCCAAAGCAAAGAACATGGCATTGGAAAATGGAGCGATGCCGATATTGCCTTTTTATTGCGCACCGGTGTTAAACCCGATGGTCAATACCTGCCGGTTTACATGCCTAAGTTTCCGCACTTAAGTGACGAGGACCTTCGTTGTGTAATTGCCATGCTGCGTTCAGATAAACCGTACATCCAGGCTTCAGAAATTCCAAAAGTGCCAAGCAAACCTACTTTGCTGGTTAAGTTTTTATGCTTTGTGGCGTTCAAAAAAATCCCTTATCCTACTGCGGTAATTCCTGATCCTGATACTACTAAACTGGTTGAGTATGGCCACTACCTGGTAACAGGCCGCTATGATTGTTACCCCTGTCACTCGGCAGATTTTAAAACCTTAAACATGGAGTTTCCTGAAAAAACACCGGGCTATTGCGGTGGTGGTAATTTAATGATAACGCTTGATGGTAAAAACCGTTTTACTGCCAATATTACTCCCGATGAGAAAACAGGTATTGGTACATGGACCGAGCAAGACCTTGGCAATGCATTGCATAATGGTAAAAACAAGGATGGCAAAACCCTGCG
>JAQBNQ010000382.1 GCA_028288545.1 Bacteroidota bacterium | reverse complement strand
CGTTCCTATAAACTCAACTAAGTATTTTTTCATAAAGTGAATTTTGGGGTGAGGTAATGTGCATGGCGAAATTATAGCTTAGTTGTTTTTCAGGCCAAAAAGTTTTTAACAATTGGACATCAAGGATCTACATCAACAAAAACCTCTACACTTTTTAGCTCAGGTATGGTTTTCATTTTGTCGAGTATTTGGCGCAAGGCCAGTTTCATTGGCCCGAGGTCGCGGGTATTTTTGGGGCTTTTGATCAGTATTTCGCGCAGGTAGTAATTGTTGACCTTTGAAACGAAAGGAATTGCAGGACCCAACACTAATCCAAGTTTCGTTTTTCGCGATTCGTTGGCAAGGTATAGCGCAGCTTCTTCAACGGCCTGAACTTTTTTATGCTGCAGGGTTATCTCCATCATCCGTGCAAACGGAGGGTAGTCGAACTGGCGGCGTTCGCCTAATTCAGTTTCGTACATGGTTTTAAAATCACCCCTTATCACATTTTCGATAACCGGGCTTGAGGGGTCCGAAGCCTGAATAATTACTTTGCCCTTTTTATTTTTTCTTCCCGCTCTGCCTGATACCTGCATCATTAACTGAAAGGCCCTTTCGTGCGAACGGAAACCCGGATGATTGATCAATTGATCGGCGCTGATGATGCCTACTAAACTTACATTATCAAAGTCAAGACCTTTGGTAACCATCTGCGTTCCCACCAAAATATCTACCTCGCGGTTTTCGAACTGGTGAATAACTGTGGCATGACCATGTTTTGTTTTTGTGGCATCATAATCAAGCCGGCTTATTTTTGCTGTGGGAAAAAGCTCGGCAATCTCGTCTTCAATTTTTTCAGTACCCATGCCTACAATATCCAGGTCAATAGCACCACACGAACGGCACTTGTCAGTTACATTTTCGTAATAGCCGCAGTAATGGCAGATAAGTTTATTCTGAAACTTGTGGTAGGTTAAGCTTACGTCGCAGTTTTTGCATTTGTACACGTAGTTGCAGGTTTTGCAAACACGATAGTTGGCAAAGCCCCTGCGGTTAAGAAACAAAATAACCTGCTCGCCATTTTGCAAAGCCTGTTGAACGCTGCGCGTCATAAGTTCCGTAAAACTGCCGTGCATGTTTTTGCGTTTGCGCTCCTGGCGTATATCGGCTATCTCTATTTCGGGCATTTCCATGCCGCCATATCGGGTGGTCATGGTAACAAGGCCGTATTTATCTTTTTCGGTGTTGTAAAACGTTTCAATGCCGGGGGTAGCTGTTCCCAGGATAACCTTTGCGTTAAACATAGATGCTAACATGATAGAAGCATCGCGACCATTATACCGGGGTGCTGGGTCCATTTGCTTAAGAGAGGAATCATGCTCTTCATCCACAATAACCAAACCCAGATCATGGAACGGAAGGAACAGGCCCGAACGGGCACCGATAACAATCTTGTATTCGTTATGCAATATTTTATTCCAGATTTCAACTCTTTCATTCTGGTTGAATTTGGAATGATAGATGCCCACCAGTCCGCCAAACACTTTTCGCAGGCGATTAATGATCTGCGCGGTAAGGGCAATTTCCGGAAGCAGGTAAAGAACTTGCTTGTCCTGCGCCAGCAATTCTTTTATTTTCTCAATATAAACATTGGTTTTGCCGCTGCTGGTTACCCCATGCAACAACACTACATTTTTTGTTTCGAAGTGTGTGTTGATCTCTGCTAAAGCGGTTTTCTGTTCTGGGCTTAAATCTGAAGATTCAAGTCCATCAGTCTGAAAACTGCCCAGGCGTGAAACTTCCATTTTAAAATCGACAAAAACCTTTTTGTCTATCAATCGTTTTAAAACGCTTGCATCTGCTTTGCTGAGGGACAGTAACTGACTCTTTTTAATGAATTTGGTTTTCTTTTCAAGCTGAACAAAAGCAAGCAATAGCTCAACCTGTTTCGGGGCACGGCCCAATTCGTCAAAAAGCTGTTTCAGTTTTTCTTCGTCATGATAAGTATCATTCAGCTTAACATAAGTTTCAGTCTTTGCGCGGAATTTTTCAATGATCTCCTCTGAGGAGATAGCAATACCCAAATTGAAAAGTGTTTTGAGCAGGGGATAAACATTTCTCTTTTTCAAAAGATCCTGCACCTGTGGAATGGCTATTTCGTTCTGCGCCCGTAGGGCCTGGACAATTAAAAATTCTTCTTCAGTCAGCGAATCAAAATCGCCCTCGTAGTTTTCGTTATACCTGATCTTTGTTTCGCTACTCAGTTTAAGTCCTGATGGTAATGCGGCTTTCATTACTTCGCCTTCGGTGCAGAAATAATAGTCGGCCATCCACTTCCAGAACTTTAACTGGGTTTCTGTAACGATTGCTTCTTCCTCGGCAATAGTCTCAATCAGTTTGGCTTCAAACGCTGGTTTGTTGTGGTGAATGCTACGCACTATGGCTGAATAGAACTTGTTTTTGCCAAACTGAACGATAACACGTTGGCCTATTTTTACAAAGTCTACCCAATCCACCGGCACCGCATAGGTAAATGCCTGCGGCAGGGGAAGTGGAAGAATAACATCAACGTAGGTTACTAAGGAAGACACGAGGGCAAAATAAGGAGGAAAAAATTAAACTGTCTGAATCACGGATTTTGCGGTGTCATAGATTAAGCGAAATAGTTTCTACTTTAGCTGGTTTTAGAAAGTCCGTCTAAAATTCTTCAAAACGTATTTACTTGTTAGTCAATTCTTTATATTGACTATTATGGTAAAAATAGTCTATGTGACGGTAAAAAAGTAGAAACGTAAGTGACATTTGATTTTCAATAGTTTATAATTGTGTTATTTATTTAATGTGTTTGATTTTGTCCGGCGGATTTTAATTAGAACTTGTTGAGAACGCTTAAGCAGTTTAAATATTAATTACTCCCGGGCCTTTAAATTTCCCCGCCTTTATCTCCTTCAAGACGTGGTTACACGATTGATCCAATTTCTTTCCGGAATTGTCAAATGCTTCCTTATTCGAAATAACCCTATCTTCTTTTATTTGCTTTCTCCAACGCACACATCAGGTTGTATCCCTACGGGGTACGTATCAAAACGGAGGAGCAATCACTACCAATATTTTGTTCCTACGGAACATGTTCCTAGATGCCATTGATGTTCACGTACACGCTGTATGTTATGGTTACTACCTGGTCCGGTATTATATTGGTATATCCCAGGGTGGTGACACTAATGGTTGCCAATGGCCCCAGGGCGGTTGGTGCAAACGTTGTAAAATTTATCGTTTGCCCGTTGCCGGTCGTAGCCTATTCCCGTTAGGGAATTAATATTGGTAGCTGAATCAGATATTATAATCTCCCGTCCTGTTAAGGACGGCACCTTGACAAATATCGCACTGCAGACGCAGGCGAAACCGTTGAAACGGTTTTAGGGAGTTTCGATCTCCATAGCCCACGGTTTAAACCGTGGGCTATGCGAATTATCTATATTATCAAATGGGTTCAACCATTTTAAACATCTCACTCACCACCCACCTTCGGCTTTACCCTGGTACCACTGTACATCTCATACTTTACAAAACGGCATTCCAATTGCCCATTGTAAACGGGGATTCGGATGGAGGATTTAAGGCCAACATGTTTCAGCGCTTCCATGTTGCTGGTAATGATCCAGCAATCGTAACCGGTAAAGCGCTTTTTAAATGTGTCGCCAATTTTTTCGTATAGCTCGGGTATGTTGTCCTGGTCCATACGTTCGCCGTAAGGAGGGTTGATGATAACCACGCCGCCACCTTCGGGGGCTTCAAAATCCATTAAATCCGATTCGCGGATGTGCACCATGTCTTCCACCTTGGCGCGTTTTACATTTTCTTTTGCTTTGCGGGCTACGTTGTGTGATAATTCGCCACCAAATAGCTTTGGGGTATCGGCCGAAATACGGCTGATAGCTGCATCGAAAATGTTTTTCCAGAGTTCCGCGTCAAAAGCCATGTAACGATGCCAACGCATAAAGCCAAAATCTTCCTTGTAATACCCTGGTGGAATATTGGCTGCTATCAGGGCAGCTTCAATCAGGATAGTTCCTGAACCGCACATGGGGTCAACAAAATTGC
>JAQBNQ010000254.1 GCA_028288545.1 Bacteroidota bacterium | reverse complement strand
CTTTTTTACTTAGACAAAAGTTTAAGGCTTAAATATAAACAGCGCCCGCGATGGTGCAGAAGAGCCATCAAAACCAGCCCCTACAAGAATGCCTGATTCTACATTAGCCACAAATGGTTGTATCAGGTTACCTCCAAAGTTGCTTACTTCTGTCCACTTGTCAGTAGTCGTATTATATTTATAAAAATTAGGGTATAAATTGCGTCCATAATAAGAATCATACGAGGCGGTTTCACCCAGGCCCACATAACCGTAACCTCCTGTACTGAATGTTGACAGATTTATCCAGCCTTGTCCGGGATAATCAGCTTTGCGGCTCCATTGATTAGTTCCGGGATCATAGCACCAGGTTTCTTTAACCGGAGCGCTGTTATCACCGTTGCCGCCAGTTACATATAATTTACCATTTGCGTTGAAATATGCTCGTGAATATCCTCCTTTACCTGTAAAATTTGGCAATTGAGTCCAATTCTTTGTGTTGATATCGTATACCCAGACATCATTCAGGCCGGTAAAATATCCTCCGGCGGTAATAGACGGATCAGTGCCTAAGCCATAATAAATGTGGCTGCCAACCAGCATCACAGCAGCATCGCGGCGTCCGGCCGCTGTAATATCAGGCTCTTGCGTCCATGTATCACTGGTGGTATGATATATCAGGTGCGATTTCGCTACTGGCCGATTTGGAGATCCTGTACCAATTAATTCACCACCCAGAAAATGCAGGTCATTACCAATTTGAACAATAGCCGCGCCCTGAACAAGCAGTTCGGAAGGTAATGCTTTTAATGTTTGGGTTTCGCCTGTTTTGTAATTGTATTTACTGAATGATGATGGTGAAACTGAATTGCCAAATTGATTGGTGTAGATCCAATCGCCTATCACATACCTGTCGGGCTTGGTGAAACCAGAATAATCGCGCGGTAAAAGAAGGTTAAGACTGCTCCAGGTGCCTTCCAATAAAGTAAGCTGAGTTGGGTATGCGATACTCATGCCTCCTACTTTAACGGTGAGTGTATATTGCCCGGGGGAGAGTGTTGCTGGTGGAATGAAAGAAAGTGATGTTACATCAACGCCAGAGCCTACACTGGTCAGTTTTACAGGGGTGTTATTTAATTGCACCTCAGGCAAATTTTCGGTATCTGAAATGTAGAAATTAGCGAAGACGCTGAAAATTTGACCATACTGGAGTGATGTGGTATTCAACGATAGTTTTGGCGTCAATTTGCCAATAGCTTGATTTGCTGAATACTCTGTTGATGTACTGCTTTTGCCGTAAGCACGCACGTAATACATAAAACCAGTATCCAGGTTGGCAATTACCTTAGTGAAATCTATAGAGGTGGAGGATGAGCCTACCTTAAAAACCTGGTCATGTTCAATCACCGGATTTAGTGTCTTACCAACTACAAGGCCATATTCAACATTGCCGGCAGCCTGATGCACATCTAACGTACCTGTTAGCTTATATTGGTTAAATGCAGGATTAACAACGGGAAGAATGGATATTCTGAAGGAATCGGCCTGGATATCTTTGATTTCTTTCTTAGTACAAGACAGTATAAAAAGGGCGATTAATAATAACCAAAACTGGCGCATGAATGGTTTAGATTTTTTGTTGTAAAGGTAAATTATTTTTACATTTACAACGAATAACTCATGTCAAAATCTAACCTTACTCACTTGTTTGCCATAGCATTGTTATGGGCATTTCTTAGTTCATGCAAAAAGGAAACCGTAACCCGCGTACAACCTACAGCTCCGTTTGCTACAGCCGGTACCAACCAAAGTAATTTATTGGAATTTTCGGTTAAGCTAAATGCTGACAGCCTTCAAACAGGGCAGGCTGGCAGGTGGACAATTGTAAGCGGCCTTCAGGAACAGTATAAGGTTTTTTTTGATGATGACACTAAACCGGATACACGCTTTCATGGTATGCCAGGAGAAAGCTATGTGCTTAAATGGAAGGTAGGCAGCAATTCCGAATCTACTGTTAAAATATCATTTAAGCCGTTGTCAACCAGTATTACTAATGCTGCTCCTGATAATCAAACACAATTTTATTTAATTGCGGCCAGCTATGACAGCGGGCAGTGGACAATAGAAGGAGATCGTTATGCCTCTATTCAAAATCAAAGTTTTGGCGGAACAGTTATACCGGATATTAATGCTCCAAATGTAAAATTTCAAGCTTATGCTCATAAAAATTATAAGCTTACATGGACAACCAAATACGGAAGTAAAAGTGCTTCTGCTTCAATAACGCTTAATGCAGGAAATTATTTGGAAAGTGAAGCTCTACGCGATTTGCAGATTGATGAGGGTTCTTACCGGGTGACCTATGAAAGCGGGCATATTACCGGCCTGGACCTATCGAGCGAAGGTATTACATGGCTTTTTGCAGATACTGTAGCGAACCCTGCTCTGCAGGCACTTACATACCTGAAAAAGTTGGATCTTTCTGGTTCTGCTACATTTGAGTTTCCAAAAATCATTGGTGACCGTTTTACAAATTTAGAATACCTTAACCTCAATTTTACTATCATCAACTCAGTTCCGGATAACATCGGACAGTTGAGAAAATTAAAAGAGCTTGATATTGAGTTTCTTAATCAAGGGGCATCTATCAGTACACTCCCAGGCACTTTCGGACAATTGGAAAACCTTGAGGTGTTAAACCTTGCTGCAAGTGGCATACAGCGACTCCCTGATAGTTTTGGGCTGCTTAAAAAGTTGCGCCGTTGTGATATAGGAGCTAATAATGTTCAATATGTTCCTGAAAGTATAGGCAATTGCAGTAGCCTGCAGTTCCTTGATATAGTTACACAAAATGGCATTGTAAGTTCAATAAGCAAGCTAACCAAGCTGAGATTTTTGAGGTGGCTTTCTTCTGCAAGTACATTATCCCTGCCATCTGATATTGGTAATATGGTTTCGCTGGATACGCTTGAATTGCAGGCTAATGGTATTCCTAATCTACCGGCCTCTTTTGCGAAACTGCCCATTCGCTCATTGCGAATTACTGGTTCAGGCTTACCCGTTCTTCCGGATAATTTTGGCGATTTGCCTAACCTTGAAGACTTTACGTTAGCCGGCTCTCTTACGGTGTTGCCAGCCTCATTTAGTAAACTTACTAAACTCAGGTATTGTATATTAAGTTCAACCAAACTAACCAGTTTGCCTGCGGATATAGGCAATTTAAAGAAGCTGTTATACCTTGATTGTTCTTATACAAATTTGAGCACTCTGCCGGCCAGTATCGGCGATTTATCAGCACTTACTGATTTGAAACTGGGCCAATGTAAAATAAGCACACTGCCGGCAAATTTCTATAATCTGGCGGGTGTTAAAAATATTGATTTGGGCAACAATCAACTGGCATCGCTATCTTCCGATTTCCAAAAGCTGAAAAATACCCTTATGATGCTTTATCTGCAGGGAAATAGCTATCCACCTGAAGATCTTGTAAAAATAAAAAAATTGCTGCCTAATACAGGAATTTATCCTACTCACAATAAGTACTTCGTGAATAAAATTTGCTCTTTTGTTAGTGAAGCCCGAATGATTATGGTACTTGCTTGGTAAGTTTATCGTTCTTTTTGCGGGATTAACTGAACTTCAAACACTTATTAGCTTTCCAGTCGTGTGATTCATTATAAATATAGAAGAGTGACCGTATTGGTGTAAAATGAATTTTTATAATGCAATTTTACTGAAAAACAATAGTTTTACGCTTATGAACACTCCTGAAGAAAACTTTGCAGCGTTGGGTTTAAACCTGCCGCCTGCCCCAAAGCCGCTTGGCGTTTATAAACCATGTTTAGTTGATGGCAAATACCTTTACCTGTCGGGTCACGGCCCAGTGCAGGACGATGCCTCGTTGATCATCGGCCGAGTAGGCGATACGGTAAGTCAGGAAGATGGCAAACTTGCCGCGCAGCAGGTTGGTTTAACTATGTTAGCTACCATTAAAGCCAACATCGGCAGTTTTAATAAAATAAAGCGTGTTATAAAAGTATTGGGTATGGTTAACTGTACACCCGAATTTGAAAAACATCCTTTCATCATTAACGGAGCGAGTGAACTTTTTGCCAAAATTTGGGGCGAAGAGAACGGCATAGGCGTACGCAGTGCGGTAGGTATGGGCTCATTACCCGATAATATCCCAGTTGAAATTGAAGCCCTGTTTGAATTAGAATAAAATCTGTAATTCCCATTCTGTAGAGACGCATAATTGCGTCTCCCGTTTGCAGG
>JAQBNQ010000365.1 GCA_028288545.1 Bacteroidota bacterium | reverse complement strand
TTTTTATAGCAGCGGCGTTAACCAGTGCGCCAACTTAGATTCTAAAATGGAATTTGCCCACCAGGGTGGAGCACATTTAACAGCGGCAGAAAAGCAACAAATAATAGCCTTCTTAAAAACAATGACGGATTCCGCTTTTATATCCAATCCTGAATTCAGCAACCCGTTTATCAGTGACAAATAAATAGACTTTAGGTGCAGTGTTGATGAGAGCACTATCCCTCTCACTTCAAAGTCGCCATCCACCAAATATTCCCCAACTCATCCAACACCCCCGCACTCCGCGCTCCGTATTCTTCATCCTGCGGTGCCCTTATACCTTTGGCTCCGGCATCTAAAGCCCTTTGGTAGGCTTCATCGGTATTTTCAACATACACATATAGCATAGCGTTGCAGGTGGCAAAATCATCGGTAGTATCAGCCATCATTATCACCGAATCACCTATCCGCACTTCGCAATGGGCTACAACGTTTTCGCTGCGCATCATTTTAATACGCTCTTCAGCGCCAAATACTTTTTTAATAAATGCCAGTTGTTGCTAACCCCTTTAACCACCAAATAAGGAGTTACGCTGTGGTGTCCTTCAGCCATTTTAATGCCTGCCATAGTTGTGTTTTATTTTACTAAGGTAAGTAACCCTAAACTATCGAAAGCCTTTGTATTAAAAGTCTCCCCTTTGGGTCCCGATAGCTATCGGGATAGAGGGGCCGGCTGTTACACATCTATTGCATTCAAAGGAGTGATAACACAAATAACAGTAGTATCCTCAATAACCCCTGCATTATCCGCAATCAACTTGCTAACCCTGCCCGTGGTAACGGCCCTTTGCAAAAATCTTCTACCGCTAAAAAATATGTAGCCCAACAGGGCACCTTTAACTACAACAGCCCCATTTGTTACCACGCTGCCATCTGCATTTTGCGAATGATAGCTTCCACCAGTGCTTGCAATTTGATTCATGTCCATTTTATTTTTTCAATTAATAAAACCTGAGCGCTAACCTGATTCCGTGCATCCAACCTTTTCCACACTGGTACTCAGCAAAATATTTAAGCGATGGCGCCAGGCGGAATTTGAAGGATTTATATTCAAATCCAAACGCGCTGTTTATCATAAATCTTCCGTGCGGATTGGCAAACGCATAACCTGCAGTTTCGTCAATGGTAATAAAATCCAGGAATACAACATGTCCTGCGCCACCTACCCGGTGCTCAGTTGTTTTGGGCGTTTCGTTATTGCCATATCTGAAATAGCTATAGTCAGCGCTAACTCCCGCCCATATAATGCTCTCGATCTTCCGGCTAAATGGGCGCTTTAAAAAACGACTGCCCCTGGATGGTGTAAGCGCATTAAAACCAATACCCACTGTTCCGCTTAATATTACATTCTGAAAAGCGTGATAAGGCACAATGCCCGTACTTACACCGGCCTCGTAAAATCCCCCGTTACGCGACCCGCGTTTTAATTCAATCACATTTTTATAAGTGGCGCTATCAAGCGGATGCGGCATATAGCGGTAGGCGGTAAAAGTTTTAAGTATGGTATCGGCCCACTGTTTCTGCGGTATATTTAAATTAAGCATGGAGTTATACATGGTAACCCTGTGCGGCTTTTTCTGTTCGTACTCCGCTGTATATCTTTTAAAATATGTCAGCAGGTCATTTAAGGAAGCCAGGTTGCCTTCTATAGCCATTTTATAAGTGCTGTCCTCATAAAAATCATCACCATAGGTGGTCCAGTGTTCGCCGTTGTCGTTGCTTACTTTCAACCCTAAGCGATTGTAAAGGTCGTGTGTGCCCTTGTTGTCCAACCCGTTCTTATCGCGTTGTACCACCATGTGCCCGGCTGCAAAGGCATCTTCTAAAAAGTGGTCTGCCGTGCTGTTTAATAAAAGCGCTTGTTCAAAGCAAAGCTGAAAATTTGTACTGTCGCCGTCTACCCGGCTTTGCGCGGATAACTTCATCAACTCAAGCGCCAGTGTATGGAACAGCGCATATTTAGAGGTATTATTTAAATGCAGGATGGCATCATCAAACAATTGGCGGACACTTTTTTTGCAGCAGTGCTTTGGTGTCTTTTCGCTCGAAACAGTGGTTAAAAAATTATTGGTTATACGGATCAATGAGGTATCTACCACCTGCAGCATATCAAAAAAGGACAAAGGCGGTCTTTGAAAATGACTCATGTCTTCACCAGCCAGTGTGGCGTAGGGTAACGAAAAATATTTTCCTTCGCGTTTCCCTCTTTCAATGCCACGGTAATGGCTGGCCAGTGCTTTAGTAACCCCGCGTTTTAGTTTTGGTAAACCCGACTTATGGTTCAGTTCTTTAAAAAGTATATCCACATCGGTTACCCCCTGGTATAGCTGCACAAAGTCGATGGAGTGGTCGCCGGATAAACCTGTAAGGTCGCCGTACGAGTAATAATTCTTCCCCCCGAACCTTTAAACAACTCAAACATGCTATCGTAATAAGCTATAGGCTCTCTATTCTTTTTAAACGGAATTTTAAGCTCAAAGCCCGCGCCGTATCGTTTAAGAAATAAGGTGTCCGAAAGAAATTTCTCTAAATGATTACTGGCAACAAACTGCTTAAAGGCAATGTCGCCAATGTATTTGTGTTCATAGAAAAGGCCCGCCATAGCCTTGCCCTGAAGCAGCACTAAAACCAGGCAAAAAATGCCCCTACGATACAACAACTTGTTTGCCCCAGCCATTTTCAAGTACCCTCATTGCGTTTCCGTGCATTATTGCTTTTATGTTATCGTCCGATATACCTGCATCTGACATGGCCTCTGTTAGGTTCCCCATTTGCGCATGGCTGAACAGATCACTCGGAGCATCTGCCAGGCCATCAAAATCCGAACCGATACCTATGTTTTCATAAGTGCCGGTTACAGAGTGAATGTGTTCCATGGTTTCCACTATATATTTTATGCCCTTGCGAAAATCCTTTGGTTTGTAGCCATCGCACTGCATATGCGTGTTGCCACCAGTCAGCCAAAAGTTTTCCGGTATTATGCCAATTACTCCCTTACAAGCATGTACAAGCCGTATCTCATCATCCGTTACATTATAATATCCAAAATCGTGGAACCGGCCATGTGTTGACCCTGTTTGCGGATCGGTAATTTGATGTTGGCCATCGTATTTATCGTACACTGCCTGGCAGCCAACGTGCGAGAAAATAAGCGGCCTTAGTTTGTCCCCCCTCTGCGCATTTTTTGTAAAAACCTGAGTTCTTATAGCGGGTGTAGCGTGTGTTAGGTCAACTACCATTCCGTTTTCCAGCATCCAGTCTACCACTTGTACGCCAATGGCTGTTAATGGCCGGTTATCAACGGCCGGTTTATACACCCATCTTAATTGCAATCCCTTTTTATCCGTGGCCGATAAACCCTCCACAGGAAATGCCACATCATTCGGAAAAAAGTGCGCAAGGGTCATCATACAAACTCCGCGACTTACCAAAAAATCAAGATTTGTTTTAATCTGCTCAAAACTCAAATCACGGCCCAGTGCGTGGGCGCCTTCAATGGCATGGGCAACAGCTATTTTCTTTTCTACTTCTATAATGTGTTTGTATTCGGCAAAGCTGCGGGCAATTTTAATTTTCTGCTCGGGTAGAAGGCAATGCTTTGTTTGCAAATGATTTATCTGGTATTCAAAATCATCCATCATGCCAATCAGTTGACGGTAATTTGCCGGGCTTCCTTTCTCTATTTTTGAATATAACCTGGGGGCCGCAGTTTTAATGGCAGGTAACCACCAGCGAAGGGTTTGCATATCTTCCTTCATGCAACGCTCGGGCAAATAATGGGTTGCCATTATCCCTCTTACATTCCCTCGCTTAAGCCGGTGAATATCCACCTGCATTTCCCCGATGTTTTCACCTGGTGTTGGCAAATGGTGCATCCACATATGTTCGGTCCACAAATAAATTTTTTGAGAGGAGTGTGAGTGAAGGTCTACCACGCCAAACTCCCAATCACGCGTATGTCCGGGTTTGGTGTTAGGGCTTTTGGGATTGGATTTTGCGAAAAGCAGGTCAGGTAAAAAAGCAGCACCAAGGGCAAGAATGCCCGTTTTTTTCAGAAACTCCCTTCTTTCATTTCTATTCATGCTATTGTTTTTGAGGGTTAAACAAACGGATATTTATCCTAAACATTTGTTAGCAAGATATATAAATAAAGCCCAAAAATACCATAGCCTTTTCGGCTAGGAAATGTTAATTAAGCAAGGATTAACCATATGAATTGCAAAAAAAGGTCTGCTTGGGAATCGGCCCTTATGAAATTGCCGTTAATAAATCTATTTGATTCATTAGAAAATCAACGCGTTCAAATAGATTCACCAACACATTTAATTATCAATTAGAGTGGTTGGTAAATTTTCTCGAAGCGGGGCAAGAGAGCAAAACACTGTTTGAGCCAAACGAATCCATGGAATTTGC
>JAQBNQ010000364.1 GCA_028288545.1 Bacteroidota bacterium | reverse complement strand
GGAGTTTCCAAGGATGATCTTCTTTCAATGCTGATCGACGCCCGGGATGAAGATACCGGTGAAGCCATGGATAATACGCAGTTACGCGATGAGGTAATGACCATTTTTCTTGCCGGTAACGAAACTTCTTCCAACGCACTTTCGTGGATGTTTTACCTTTTGTCGCAAAACCCTGATGCGGAAGCTAAAATGATGAAGGAAATTGACGACAAGTTTGCCGCTGGGGTTGAACTGAGTTTTAGTACGGTTAACCAGTTTACCTATGTAAAACAGGTGATTGAAGAGAGTTTGCGAATATACCCACCAGCCTGGAGCGTTGGCCGAAGAACTATAGAAGATGACGAGATTGGCGGCTATCGGATTCCTAAGGGAACAAATGTGCTTATTCCTATCATTTATTTCCATCGTTCGCCTAAATTCTGGAAGGACCCGGGAAAATTTGACCCCGACCGTTTTTCGCCCGAAAAACGCGCTAATATCGACCGGTACGTTTACTTCCCGTTTGGTGGAGGCCCCAGGGTGTGTATTGGCAACAATTTCGCCCTGGTAGAAATGCAGATCATTTTAATCGTTCTGTATCGCAAATTCCGCTTTAAGCTGAAGGACAATTTCCCGGTGGAATTAGAACCCCTGGTCACTTTACGGCCTAAGAATGGGATGGTAATGAGGGTTATTTCTACTAATAGATATAAATAGAAACACCATTTTTGGCTGCTCACAAATCATTGATAACCAGTTTGTTACACATCATACATATTACACAAAAACAATATACAAAAAAAGTAGAAATACCGCTCCTGTATGCCGCGCTTTACCCGGAAAGAAACTTTCCATCCCGCCGGGTCTTCCCGCCCGGCTGTTTTGTGTTAGAAAGCCCTGCACCGCTTATTTGTTTAAATACTCATTAATAACTACCGGTATTGTGAGTTACCTGCGCCAGCCAGTTACACCAAATCCAGTTGTTGGTGCCGCTCCCTTTGCTTATTTTTAATGGTGAGCTTAAACACCCAACGGCAGGTCTGGAATGGCGAGGATGAGGGAACACCAACAAAGGCGGGAAAAGTAGCTAGCTATTTAAAAGTATATCCTAACCCAACAAACGGATTAGAAACCTTCGAATTTAAGCTGCCATGTACTGACGCAGAAGGAAATTTGATAATAGCTGATATGAGAGGACGAACCATGGGTAGCTATATAATTGGCACAAATGCAGATGTGCTAACTGTTGATACCAGGCAATGGGGCAACGGTACTTATTTATACCGTTTAACCTGCGGCGACAAAGCAATTGGAACAGGCAGATTTGAGGTAATAAAATGAAGATTATAAAAACAATATTATTGTTAGGCGTGGCAATTACTGGTTTAACAGCAAATGGGCAAACTTTTATTAAAGCCTTTTCAATTGATAGTTCTTCTACACTGGCCTATAGTTTAAATGCACGAGATAGTTTCTTTTTTGTCGCCGGAAACGTTAACGACCCTGTTGTATCTGGGCATTTGGCATCGTTCCTTGCCAAATTTGATTACAGTGGTAGTAGAACCTGGGATACAGTTTTAAGAGCAGATTCATTTAGCTTTTTTGTAGTAAGCGAAAACCAGAATTCTTTAGTCACTACCAAAGATAAAGGCTTGGCTTCAGCGGGTAAAGTAACTACACTATCGGGTAAGGATATGGTTCTTTTTACGAAGTTCGATTCAACAGGAAATCTGTCTTTTTATAAGACTTATGATTTAGGAATGTCAGGTTATCTCCGTCTTTATTCATATAGCCTAATTGAATATGATAATGCCTATTATATTTTCGGGGGTATTCAACTGGCAAATTTTACAACTTTAACAGTAGTATTAAAAGTAGATGCTAATGGAAATCAGCTATTTGCTCGTACCTATGCGGGCTTGCCGGAATTATACGGCACTTTAGGTAGCGTTTGTTTGTTGCCGAATAGTCATTTCCTCCTCACGGTAGGCAGAACAGATGATAATATTAATTATTGGCAGGCCGTTTATAAAACATGCTTTTTAGAAATAGATACATTGGGTACTCTGATTAATGAACACTGTACTACTGACAGTAATACCTTTGCCCAATACAGCATCTCACCCACCGTTGATGGAAATTATTTAAGTTGTGGAAGTTTTTGCTCTTATCGTCATCAAGGTGGTGGCCCTTACTATAATGAATATATTGCCAAATGGGATACTGGCTTTAATAGGGTTTGGGATCTGAAGGCAGGCGATGTAAATGATTTAAACACGTTTGAGGACTTTTATCAGGATAGTGCTGATAATATTGTTATATGTGGTTTTAATATTGATTCGATAACGGGTTACGATGGCGTAATTGCAAAAGCAGATTCTAACGGAAATCTAACATTCTATCGTAAGTATAAAATGCCTACGGGATTATTCCCTGATTACTCATGGAACTATTTCAATGATCTAACACTACTACCTGAAGGTGATATTTTAGCTGTTGGTTCATGGGAGGCCAATAACGGTAATCCATTTGCATTTCCGCAGTTAGGTTTAATAATCCGCGTCCATTCCGATGGCTGTATGGATGATGGCAGTTGTGGCATTACAGATGTTAACGAGCCACTGCCAACACAACCTTCACAGGCACGAACGCCCATTCAGATATTCCCAAACCCATCAAATGGCAGTTTTGTTGTAAATACTTTATACGACCTGCCGGCCTTTACCGAAATAGAAATTTATGATGCTTGGGGCAGAAAAATACGCTCACAACAACTTTTTGGCAAGGCCACACTTTTAAATTTAACCAATCAACCCCCGGGCATTTATTTTTACCAAATTGTTAACGGGTTAAATAAAATTGCGAATGGGAGCTTGGTGATAGTAAAATGAAGTGTTACAGGCAAGATCGGTTCTGCAACTGTAAATGTGCCTTTTTGGCAACCTGGCCAGGGCGTGGCCGCTCCAAAACCCGATTTTACAATTCATCGCTATAACTATCTGGTGTACAGCACCCAACAAAACCCAATTTCCCCATCCTCAAAAAATAATTCAATCATTTGTGTGTTTTTTTCTTGGGTAATTGAAAACCTTTCATAAATTTGAAACAGATTCACTAACAAATCCTGACACTATGCGTCTTTCTACTTTATTAGCTAAAAGCACATTTTTATTGGTTGTACTCACTGTTCTGGCGTTTGAGACGAAGGCGCAGGATCTGCATTTTGACCAATATAACACTCAGGCTTCCACTCTGAACCCGGCATTAGTGGGCAATTATGATGGTAGCTTCAGACTGGCCGCAATCTATCGTAACCAGTGGCAAAGCGCCCTTGGCAAATCCGGTTTTCAAACTGTAGGTGCAGATGTTGATTTCTGCTTATTGGAAGGATATCTTAAAACAGATAAACTTGCTATTGGTGTTGGTTTCTTCGATGACCGTTCAGGCCAGGCAGGATTAAATGTTTTAAATGCGAATCTTTCTGTTGCTTATCACAAAGGTTTTGGTAAAGACGGCCAACATCGTTTGTCAGTAGGTTTACAAGGTGGATTTATTCAAAAAAACGTAACCGACCCTGTTTTTGGCGACCAGTTCCTTGGTCACAACGAAACCCCTGCTCTTTCTTCTGCAGAAAACTATAACCACAGTTTCTACAAGTTTGACTTCAATGCCGGTTTGTACTGGAGATCGAACTTTAAAGACAGAATTAAATTGGGTGTTGGTTTAGGTGCTTACCACCTTATCACTCCTGGCGAATCAACGGTTATTTCTCAAAGCACTTTAACTACCGACAAAAACGGAGTTCTTCCACGCAAGTTTAATGCCGATATTAACCTTGAAGCGTTTATCGGTAAAAACAAAAAATGGTCTTTAACTCCCGAATTCTTATTCATGTACCAGCAGCCATTCACCGAATATCTGCCGGGCCTTTCTGCTACTTACTACTTCAACACCGGTTTCAGAAATAACAACAGCGTAAGCTTGGGAATGCGCTTCCGTTCAGGCGGTGGCACTCCGGATGCTGTTATACCAATGGCAAATGTTGAGTTCCGCAATGTGCGTTTAGGTTTTGCTTATGATGTGAACGTTTCAACGCTTAAAACTTCTACCAATAACAGAGGTGCGTTCGAATTATCACTTGTTTACATTGGCGAAACTGTGAAATCGTTCAAGGCTAATAAGTCACTTCCTAGCCGCAGATTCTAATTAGATCACAACCTTGTTGATATATAAGATTAAGAACCTGCATCAAACTGCGGGTTTTTTTTGAGTAAAAAGGAAACCTTTAAAAATAAAACTGATGAAGAAGATTTTAACCCTGACAGTCTTTGCTTTCATTGTAAGTTTTTCTTTCGCATCCGCAAAAAAGGACAGCACCAGCACCGAAGCTAAGCCCGCTGCCAAAATGCATGTGAAGAAAAAGATGATTGCCCCGGCACAATACTATGGTAACGAGCTTAAAATTGCAGATAAACTATATGCTGAGTCATACTACTATTCGGCAGCTGAATACTACAGAGATGCCGTTCGCCAGGATTCAAACAGCCGTTATGGTAATTTTTGGTTAGCCATGTCCCTTTTACAAGCCCGCGATTACGCAGGTTCTGAATTGTTTTTCAGAAGGTTTTATGACATCAAACCCGGTGAAAAAACAAATAAGAAGAAATGGGATGATGAAGACCGTATCTTATTTAATAAGGGCGAGTTCTATTTTGGAGATGTATTGCACCGCAACGGAAAATATGATGAAGCGATTCAACATCTGAACAAATTTAAATCGGTTTATATTCCTAAAGAATCTAAGGATATTCCGGATAACATGAAGAAACTGGCAGACCTTGAAATTGCTGGTTGCGAGTTTGCAAAAAATGCGCCTAAAGCTAAGGTTAAAGTTTTCGGCGCTGGTACAGCAGTAAACAAGTATTATAACGAAGAAGCCCCTTATGGCATTGAAGAAACAGACCTATACTATACAGGGATTAAAGCCGGTACTATGACAGCGAATGATACCCTGATTTTTGTTCAGGGCCCTAAGCCTAAAGCCATGTACCAACTGATGCACAGTACTTACGATGGCAAAGACTGGAGCGCAGGAACTCCTATTGCAAACAAGGATATCAATACAGATGGATATAACGTAGGTAACGGTACCTTCAATAAAAGCCAGACAAGATTCTACTTTACAAAGTGCCTTGATATGGAAGACGATCGTTCGCTTTGCAACATTTTTGTTGCAGACTATAGCGGTGGAACTTTCTCTAACGTAAAGCAATTGCCTGATAATATCAATTCTAAAGAAAACTATACTTCCACTCAGCCGGCTGTAAGAACAGGTGATGACGGTACTGATATCGTTTACTATTCAACCAACCGCCCGGGTGGCCCTGGTGGAATGGATATTTGGTATTGCACCCGCTTACAAAGCGGCGAATTTAAAGATGCAAAGCCGGTAAAAGGACCAGTTAATACTGTTGGTGATGAAGGCACTCCATATTTCGAAGACAGCACTAAAACGCTTTATTTCACTTCTAACGGCTTACCGGGTCTTGGTGGTTATGATATATTTAAAAGTGTTGAAAGTCCTGATCTTACATGGTCAGATCCTGTTAACTTAGGAGCACCTATCAATTCAGGCGCTGATGATCTTTATTTTTCGCGCAGCACTAATCTTTCAAATGGTTTCCTTGCTTCTAATCGTGTAGGCAGTGTTCCTTTGAACAATATTAAAACTGCTTCTGACGATATTTTCTACTGGAGAAATTTCAGATATGCTGTTGAAGGTGTTGCTAAGAAAGAAGGGGAAGATGGCGGCGTTATTACTAATGCTACTTATAAACTGTATAAGAAAATGCCGGATGGAACCAAAATGCTGGTTTCGGTTGAGTCACCTGATTCTCCAAAAAGCGGTATGAGTAATTCTTCTGCAGGTTCATACTTCTTTAAACTGGAGCCTGAATCTGATTACGAAGTTGTTATGGAAAGAGACGGAATGCAACCTAAAGTTGAAAGCGTTACTACTAAAGGTCTACCAAACGAAGATACTTTGACGGATAACATCTATTCGCGCAAAGCGCAGTACACCGTAAAGGGTACCGTATTTGAAGAAGGCAAAGGTCCGCTTGTTGACGCGAATGTTGAGTTAGTAGAAGTTTACGCCAACGGTTTGGAGAAAACGGTTTACTACATGAAGAGCAATCCTTATTACTACTTTGATGTAGAAATGAATAAGAACTACAAATTGGTTACACGTAAGGAAGGATATTTTGCTAATACAACACCAATCAGCACCAGCGGTTTAGGGACAGTTGACACTATTAGAAAAGACCTTACCATCGCTAAGCTTGAAATGAACAAAGCTTACACCCTGCAAAATGTGTTGTACGAATTTGGTAAATCAACGCTTACTGAAAACTCAAAATCAGTACTTGATAATCTTTACCAGATACTTGTTGAAAATCCAACTTTCGTAATTGAGTTGAGCGCCCACACCGATGCCATCGGTTCTGATGTTTCTAACATGAAACTTTCTCAGGCCCGTGCTGAAAGCTGCGTTGCTTACCTGATAACAAAAGGTGTTGCTAAAGATAGGATGGTTGCCAAGGGTTACGGAAAAACAAAACCTAAAGTGCCTAACACCACCGAAGACGGAAAAGATGATCCGGCAGGACGTGCTATCAACCGCCGTACTGAATTCCAGATCGTAGGAGTGAAGAAAAGCCAATAGTTGATCAACTGATAAGTTTTAAAAAGACCCGCTAATTGCGGGTCTTTTTATTTAGAGACTATTCTGATCTTTATATATCTGAAATGGGTATTTGGCATTACCTGCCCCTCCCTTTTTCTATCCGGCACCCAGGCCACCGCCGAAGGTACAACAGCAGCGTAAAAACATTCATCCCTGCCCCAAAACATTTCAGGGTTTTCATCTGCTGTCTGCCAGTTTTTATAGGTGGCTCTAACCAGGCTTATTACAGTGTCTTTTGCTAAAGAGTCTAATTGTAGGTCCGTAGTGTTTTCGTAAATATTAGTGTAAATACACATGACATACTTTTTACTCGCACTCAGGTATGGAAAACGGGATTCAAAGTAGGTGATGTTGCCCGTCGTTTTATCAATCAGCATACTAAATCCTTCTTCGTATCCTATGCCGCTTATCACATATTTATTTAGCACCTTGTACTGCCCTTTATAAGTTGTCAAAAAATAACCTTCGCCTTGCATATGGTCAGTAAATTTTACGGGCTTTGCTTTTGTTTTAAGTTCAAGGACACTGTCCTGTTTTTTAATGAGATTAGTATCTGCAACCAGGTAATTTATGCTTGTTTTTTTTGCAGCTAAAAACTGCTGTTTGCCTATAGGAATAATATCTAAGCGGTTGGGTTCGCTGCAGTCGTTTAGTATTTCGTGGCTTAAGGGCATTGCGGCTTCATTACCGGTACTTTCTTTTTTACCGTAAAGGAGATAGCCTTGTGTAAAGTTGGGTTTTTGTATTACCAGCCATCCGTTCTGTTCTCCATGTATTTCAAGTTTCGTTCCAAACGGAACATGCTCGTCTAATTCAGATTCTTCACCGGCTTGCAACCTTAAATCAATTCCATTGGGATCAACAACATAAATAGGCTCAATCCATTTTAGCGAATCGGTTTTTGCCGTGGGTTGGCAGCAAACCGGTTGCAGTAAAAACTTAAAAAGGATGATGGAAGAAAATATTTTTTTCACAAGGACGATTTGCTAAATCCGGTCACTCTAAATTTGAATAATTTAAAATGAGTTAAAGAGCAAAGCTACACCTGTTTTCGGAAAGAGTCCAGGCCAAAATAAAAGAACGCCAGCAGCGGGATGTAAATAAGTGCTTCGATCGGCTGCATTACGTGATAAACCACATCTCTGCCCGGGTATTGGTGCCAGAAGGTTTGGACTCCCTGGATTCCGTTTAATACAAGAAAAGTGTTGCTGCATTTTTCATGAGGATACGAACATATAAAGCAGGTTTTTAGCGCAATAACAACAAAAAGCACAAAAAGGCAAAGGGAAATAAATTCAGGTCTTTTCCATAAGACTTTTACTTCGGGGCCGTTTAAGTTGCAAATAAGCAATGCGGTCATTGCAAGGCCGCAGCCATACATATCCATCACCACATCGTTAAACTCAAAGTATTCAACATAGCCTGGATATAGTACAATATATTGGTGCCACTCATCCAACAGCATAAATGGGATTGTGAACAGCAAGGTGGCCCCAAATCGCCTGGTAAGTGGAAATAGAAGTACAGCAAGAATTGAAAATTCAAAAATGTGAATGATCTCAATATTCATTTCAAACATAATCCGGAAATGAATTACGATTAAGGCAAGTGTTACAAAAAGATAAATAGACTTAAGTTTTCGATTGTCCTTGTGTTCTTTTAGCTGGCCTATAAGAAATACGGTAAAAAGAATGAGGAACAATGCAAAAATGCCCAGAACAACTTTGTTGTAAACGGGTAGCGTAAAGAAATTCATCACCCATACTGAAAGATGCACCACAGGGTCGTGCATAAAGTAGATGAAAAGGAAATAGCCGCCTGCTAACAGAATATTAATAAACCGGTGCGACTCAAGCCATGAAATAGTTTTCCGTAAAATATCTGCAATGCTCATGTCGGCAAATTAATAAATTAAAAACCAGCCAATGATGATTTATAAAGGTGTATTATAAATCAAGTCCGAATTTGCGCGAAGTTTCTTTGGCAATTTCGTAACCCGCATCGGCGTGACGGATAACGCCCATGGCAGGATCGTTATGCAAAACACGTTTTAGTCTGCGCTTGGCATCGTTGGTACCATCTGCAACAATTACCATACCGGCATGAAGCGAGTAGCCCATACCAACTCCACCGCCATGATGAAAAGAAACCCAACTGGCACCGCCCGCAGTGTTGATCAGGGCATTAAGAATCGGCCAATCGGCAATGGCATCGCTGCCATCCATCATAGCCTCAGTTTCGCGGTTAGGTGAGGCTACGGAGCCTGTATCTAAATGGTCGCGGCCAATAACGATTGGCGCTTTTACTTTGCCTGATTTCACAAGATCGTTAAATGCAACACCCGCAATTTCTCTATCACCCATACCAAGCCAGCAAATACGGGCTGGTAATCCCTGGAAGGCAATTTTTTCTTTCGCAAGGTTCAACCAGCGATTAAGACCAACATTATCCGGGAATAGTTCTTTCAATTTTTCGTCACAAACATAAATGTCGTTTTCATCTCCGCTTAAAGCTACAAAGCGGAAAGGCCCCTTACCCTCGCAAAAAAGCGGACGTATGTAAGCCGGCACAAATCCCGGAAAATCGAAAGCATTCGTTACGCTGCGTTTATCTTTTGCCTGTCCCCGTATATTATTTCCGTAATCGAAAGTAATAGCCCCGCGCTTTTGCAGTTCAAGCATTTGCTTTACATGTTTAGCGATCGTATCCAGTGATTGCTCAATATACTGTTGAGGATTAGTCTCGCGTAATAACTTAGCCTGTTCAACGCTCAATCCTTCAGGAAAATAGCCTATCAACTCATCGTGGGCAGAGGTTTGATCTGTAAGTGTATCGGGTGTAATATTTCTATCTATCAGTCTTTGTAAAAGTTCAACCGCATTGCAGCAAACCCCTATAGAAAGTGCCTCGCCTTTGGCTTTAGCTTCCAATGCCCAATCAATCGACTCGTCAATGTTACTTGTGTACTTATCTAAGTAACGCGTTTCAATTCTTTTCTTAATCCTCCACTCTTCAACTTCGGCGGCAAGACAAACGCCTTCGTTCATTGTAATGGATAAAGGCTGTGCTCCACCCATACCACCCAGACCTGCAGTTACGTTCAATTTACCTTTTAAGCTGCCTCCAAAATGTTGCGCAGCAAGCGATAAATAAGTTTCATAAGTTCCTTGTACAATGCCCTGGCTACCTATATATATCCATGAACCGGCTGTCATTTGCCCATACATGATAAGGCCTTTCTTTTCCAACTCGCGGAAGTGCTCCCAGGTAGCCCACTTACCCACTAAATTCGAGTTGGCAATTAAAACCCGTGGCGCATCTTTATGCGAACGCAAAACGCCAACAGGCTTACCACTTTGTACCATTAAAGTTTCGTCCTCCTCAAGGTCTTTCAGGCATTCAACTATCTTATCAAAAGCCTTCCAATTGCGGGCAGCTTTTCCAAGGCCGCCATATACAATCAGGTCTTCAGGTCTTTCAGCTACCGCAGGATCCAGATTGTTATACAACATTCTTAAAGCTGCTTCCTGTATCCAGCCCTTGCAACTTAATTGACTGCCATGCGGTGCGTGTAATACTCTTTTAGTTTCGGTCGTCATTGTTTTGAAATTTAGAAATCCTTTGCCACAGATTCACAGATTAATACAAAATACCCTGATGAAAATTAAATAATGGAGTTCTTATTAAGGAATTTAATCTGTGAATCTGTGGCTGGCATTTTTGTATTTGCTTTAGTAAATATGCGCGGTACTGGTAGCAATTAAAGAACTAATCTTTTAAATTTAAGGGAATCATGACCAAAATTTACAAGTAATCCTACCTTACATTTAGACACTGCCAGATAATTTAATACCAGGTGATCAAACTCTGACGGCAATCCTTTTTGTGCTTTCACTTCCAATATGATGTTATCATAAACCACAAAATCAGCAAAAAACTTATGCGGCAAAATAACATCTTTATAGCTCACTCCATACTCCACTTCACGGGCATAGGTAATGCGTTGTTTCTTAAATTCGTACTCACAGGCATCTTTGTAAACAATTTCTAAAAACCTTTTCCCAGCGCATTGTGAACCTCCATGCAGATACCAATAATTCTGAAAGTTTCATCCTTCAATGGATATTTTCCTTCATTAAGTTCGGTACTCATATAACTGCCTTTAAATTGTTACTGTCTTTTTATAGTTTAAAAAAGTGTCTTTAATCTGTGAATCTGTGGCGATGTATTTTGTATTCTTAAAAAAGTGTCTTTAATCTGTGAATCTGTGGCGATGTATTTTGTATTC
>JAQBNQ010000356.1 GCA_028288545.1 Bacteroidota bacterium | reverse complement strand
TTTTTCAGTGCGGTAATGTTACGGATTACAATCCCCTACTTAACATTTAGGTCCGATGTGGATTTTTTACATACCAAGCAGAGCATTATACATATTAGTATATGGAGGTGGAGTTTTTATGTACATGTTTTCACCAGCACACTGGTATTGTTTATTGGCGGTCTGCAGTTTATCCCGGCCTTAATAAACCGGAAGCCCTTACACCGATTATTGGGGAAGGCCTACGTTATTATTATACTTTTTATTACTGGCCCGGCCAGTTGGGTAATGGCCTGTTATGCTAATGGTGGTATTTATGCAAAAACCAGTTTTCTGGTTCTTTCCACCCTGTGGATGTTGTTTACCCTGTTGGCCTATCTATATGTAAGGCAGAAAAGGATATTGCTACATTCTGATTTTATGATACGGAGTTATGCGCTTACGCTATCTGCCATTACCCTAAGAACCTATGCATTAGTGCTGCCCCACTTTATTCATATCTATGGGCGCGATGAATACATTTTAATAGCCTGGCTAAGCTGGGTGCCTAACCTTATTATTGCCGAAATGATAATCCGTTTGCAAAAAGTAAGGAGAGAGAAATTTATTCTGTCTTTGCAGTAGCGGTGCCGTCGCCCTCAACAAATTTCCCTTCGCTGTTAATAGAGTATTTACGGGTAAGCACCATCTTGTCGGATAGTATCTCATTGTCAATATATCCTTTGTCCAATGGGTTAAACTTCCATTTGCGTTCGTACTGGTTAACTGTAATTACCCTGTTGGCATCCATTGTTCCCTCCTTAATTTCCTGCGGCGAACAATAACAGGAAAACTGCATATCGTCAATTTCTTTACCAGCTGAATCATAAGTAGCTATGCGGGTTTCCACCGGGTTTAAAGTATCGGCAACGGTTTCCACCACAGCATAGGCAAGGGTAAAGTACTTCTGTGTTGTGTCTAAACGGCCAACGGCAATATATTCCTTGGTTACCTCGCGGCTGTAGCGGGTATCTTTCATGCCCGGCACAAACATGAAAAAATCGTAGCTGATGGACTGGCTGAAATTATACTTCCCTGCGCTATCTTTTGTAATGATAAACGGAAGTCCAAAGTTTTTGAAAGAGCGGGCATAGGATTGGAACAAAGCGGTCTTTACGTCCATATCCTTAAAATGTTCCACCAACATCGAATTGAACTCCTGCATATTGCGGATGTTCTTTAGGTCAGGGTCCTCCATCATTTGTTTTTTATTGGCATAGCCTATGTCCAACGCATCGCGCAGCGACATAAGGGCCTCGCTGGTATTTCCTTTTTGAGCCTGGGCACAAGCCATATTGTAGTAGGCATTGCAGGCCGGGGTATATTGAAAACTGGTGGAGGCGCTATAAGCCTGAACTGCTTCTTCGTAATTTTTCACTTCAGCTAAAGCATTTCCTAACTCATAATAAGTTTTCGCATCGGGATACAACATCAGTGCTTTTTTAAAGTAGGGGATGGCTGAATCGGCTTTATGTTTATTACGATACAGATCCATTGCCTGCAAAAAATGCTTTTTGCTTTCACGCTTATCTGATTCTGTAGCGTTTTTTGCTACCTCTTTAGGTTTCAGGTAATCATAGATATCTGCCTCGGTAAGTTGCTGCATTCCTTTGCCTGTGGTGCCATCGGTGGTTTTGTTGCTGTGGCAGCTAAATAATAAACACAGTCCGATGAAAAGCGAAAATCTTATCATAAGTGGTACAGTTTTTTATTAAAGCCTTCGGCTTCTTGTTATGGAACAAATTTGCGATATTTTCCATTAGAATGACTCAATAAATTGATAAATGCCTTGTGAGGCCGCGATGAGTGGAGAGAATGAAGGAGAAGAACTAAAAAAATCCAGTTGCGTTTGAGCGAATAGATTGTCTTGTTATTTATGTGTGGGTTGAAAAGAGGGATTAGGAAACGAATGTAAAAAGGTGCAAGTCTATCACTTTATGGTTTCCCATATCTATTCGGAGAACGAATTTAATTTCCCTTTTTGTGGCAGACTCAGGTTTTTTTCAAAGCCTATAGTGCCGCCTGCTCTTTATGATTTAGGGGATTGGATTTGCAACTAAGATGACCGCTCATATCAATGCTATCGCCGTTATTTAGATGTTCAACTTTGCCGTTTTTCTTTATAACAACACCGTTGATCATTACTATAGAGCCGTTTTTTAGAGTAACGTGTTTGTTCATGCTGGCGGTGGCACCGTTTTTTACCACAAACATTCTGTTGTCAAGCATGGTAAGGCCATCTTTTGATGTTTTGGTTACAACGGTTGATTTAGTTGTTGTTTTGGAGGGTGTTTCCACTTCCCACTTTGGATCTATTATTGAAAAGCGGCTGTTATCGATATTGCGCAGCATTTTTACATCGCTGCCCTGGGTGTTAACCGGTTGGCTTTTTGCATGTACAGGGTGCTTTGCTTTTTGGGCATTAGTATTTAACGAAAGTGCGATAGCTGCAACTAAAAGGATGTTGGTTTTCATGGATTGGCGATAAAGAGTTAAAAGATGAATATGTTTTTGTGAAGGGTATTACGCAGTGCTGAAGGAAAGGTTACATCCTGTACATTGTGCTGTACTCATTTTGGTGGGTTGAGAACAGATGGCGCTATAGTTTTTCATGAAATAAAAATTACACTTGTTCGTTTACCGTGCGTGAAACTCGTAACAGCCTTTTTGCTGGTAATATTTTTTGCCTTTGAAACAGGCTGCAAAAAGGCAGGCCTTACGAATTGTTTTTCGTGGGATAAGCCGGCAATGCAGCAGGTTTTCCATGCCGGAGATACAATACCCATTTCCATTTTCATGCCTTATTGCCGGGCAGGAGATTCAGTTATTACTTTAGGTGCAACCCGTAATATCGTTGGTGATATGGTTATTATTTATCCATAAGGGAAGTAATTTGTATGCTTCGACAAGTTTAATTGCGCAGACAAAGGGAAACACTTCGGATACCATATTGATGAGTCTTTCGTTCGTAGTCACCACTTGGGAATGTTGTGGCCGGACCATTTATATACAGCCATAATGATTATTGATAAAAGAAGTAAACTGCCTCAAAGGTCGCTTGCTGTGAAAGAGATTTTGGCCGCTTTTATTATAACCGCATTTTTATGGTTCTTACTTGGGTGCAAAAAAAATAAAGAAGACTATACTTGTCCGGAAATAGCTTCCCCCACGAATCATTCAATATTTCATCCGGGAGATACCATACCTATCAGAGTTTATTTGCCTCCATCTATCCAACGCGACACGGGTTGGGCCTTTGCGGAGTTTTACATTAATAGACATGATTTGCTAAAGCGTGATACCCTTATGTATCCCATTTTCGGGAAAGATTTTTATGGAACAGTTAAGGTGGTATTGAAGCCAGGTGTGAGGTCTTATGACTCGGCTTACATAAGTACTGGTCTTGGAGGCGCTACCGGTGGTTTATTTTGTAACGGCATAACCATTTACGTTCAACCGTAAAAAAATGAGATGAGGAGCAAACTGCCTTATCAGTGCAGCACCTAAACAACAAAAACTTTCATCGGCCTTCTTCAAAAGTCGGAAATATCCGATACGGGTAGTTACAATTGCCGCTCATCAAATTGCGGGCCAATAAAATCCCCGGCTAAGACCCTGATTTTTGATATCACGGAGCCTCAACGGGTTACGCCTGTAAAACCACTATTTGTTACATAATTTTTGCCTCAAAACGGGGAAAATTATACGCGATAAATTAGTAATAAAAATTACAACATTCCCCGCTACATCTGCGTACAATTCGTTGACCGAATGATTATTACACAGACTATTGATTTACTAAAAGGACTACAAAATGAAACGTATAGCTACACATGGGCTAATTGCTTTACTTCTGTTATTTAGTGTGCCAGGCTTTGCCGCTAAGGGGATTAACTATCAGGCAGTTGCCCGCAATGCCGCCGGGGAGCCGGTTATTAACGCAACAGTTTCTCTTAAATTTACAATCCATGATGGTTCTGCAACCGGGCCGGTGGCTTTTCAGGAAACACATTCAGTGCAAACCAATGCTTTTGGCATAATTGCAGTGGTTATAGGTGGCGGATCTATTGTAACCGGCAATATCGATTCGGTTAACTGGATGAACGATAAGTATTTACAGGTTGAATATGATGCCACCGGCGGATCGGCCTTTTTGGATATGGGCAGCACCCAAATGTTAGGTGCACCATTTTCTGCTTATTCAAATTCCTCAAACGTGGCTAATAATGCTGTAACAGCTATAAGTGCTGGCCACGCGGTTTTGGCTGATAGTTCACTGAATGCCGGCCATGCCCTGTTAGCCGAAAATGCTATTTCCGCAACGAACGCTTTAACAGCCAATCATTCGTTACATTCGGATACTGCGCTTATTGCCGCTACTTCGCTTATATCCGATAGTGCAACGAACGTAGCACACGCTATGCTGGCTGAAAATGCCACTACCGCCGCAAAT